>RGWK01000580.1 GCA_010029775.1 Gammaproteobacteria bacterium | reverse complement strand
GCTCTTCCGCATCGTCATCCTTGAGGTGCGGCACGATACCGGCGCGGCGCTGGTTGCCGCTCCAACCCAACTTCGTGCTGATCTGCTGAGCAGCATCGCGTGCCGCAGTCACAAGTGCCGGGAGGGTGCCAGGCGTGACGCGCGTTGCGGCGCCCCATACGACCACGGTGGCGATGACAGTTCCGCGCGCATCGCAGATTGGTACCGCGGCTGCGGTGATGCGCTCGTCCCACTCGCCGATCGCCACGGCGTAGCCGCGGCGGCGAATGGTAGCGAGCTCCTCGAGGAGTGCGCGCGCGTCCGTGATGGTGCGCGACGTATAGCCGACCAGGCCGCGTCGAGCGATCGAGAGGACGGTGCGCTCAGGGAGTGATGCGAGCAGCACCTTTCCGGAGGCGATCGCATGCATCGCGACTGGTCGCCCAGTGATGTCGGGCATTGGCGTGAGGTTTGGCCCGTCGATCTGACAGATCGCAACTGCAGCGGCGACGCCGTCGAAGACCTCGAGGCTGACGGTTTCGTGGGTCGCCTTGGCGAGCGCCTCCATCTCTGGGAGGGCGATTGCGCGGAGGTCAAGGGTGCGTTCGGCGGACTGCGCCAGGCGAATGATCCCGACGCCGAGTCGGAAGTGCCCACTCTCGCGATCCTGCTCCACGAGGCCGCGGCGCTCAAGGGTTGAGAGCAGTCGGCTCACCGTGGACTTGTGCAGATCAAGGGAGTGGGAGAGGTCGGTGACCGAGGCGGAGCCATCGGCATCAGCCAGGCAGACAAGCAGCGCGGCGGCACGATCAACGGATCGAACAGCGGCGTCATCTGCGCCATGCGCCGCCGTGCCGCTGGCGTGATCAAGGCCCTCGTCGGGGCTTTGGGCGGCGCGACCGCGTGCCTGTTCACTACTCATCAGTTGGTGCTCCTCCCTTGGGGGCGGATGATCCGTCCGCAGGGCGCTCTCGTCAATGGGAGCCTTGATTCGTGCTCAGCGCGCCGCGCGCGGCACCCCTACGATGGTGGTCACAGGGG
>RGWK01000579.1 GCA_010029775.1 Gammaproteobacteria bacterium | reverse complement strand
AATCTCACGCAGGTGCGCGCCGCCTGCGGCGAGCGCGCTGATCACCCCGCCGAGTGCAGCATCTTCCTTGAGGCCAATTGCGAGTCTCATCATCGGCGAGCCGACGCCAGAGGCATCGCTGCCATCGGCATCTCGCGCGGCGACGGAGAGTACGCCAGGGAGTGCGCGCAGCGAATCCAATGACATTGACGCGGGGAGTGCGTCAATACCGACAATAAAGAGCGCGTCCTTCTGCACCATACGCTTCAACTCCGTTGGAGTTCCTTGCGCCAAGATGCGTCCGTGATCAACGATTGCGATGCGATCGCACATCTCATCCGCCTCTGCCATGTAGTGCGTTGTGAGCAGAACGGTGCGGCCAGGCTGCTCCGCTTGGAAGGCACGCACGCGGTCGCGCACATCGCGCGCTGCAGAAACGTCGAGTCCGATCGTTGGCTCATCGAGGAAGAGGATCCACGGGTCGTTCAAGAACGAGCGCGCGAAGTTCAACTTCTGTCGTTGCCCAGTGGAGAGTGCGCTGATCTTCCGATCGCGAATCTCATCAATGCCGAACGAGGCGAGCTGGGCATCGACCTTCGCCATCCCCTCGCGATAGGGCAGGCCGTAGAACTGGGCAAACATTGCCAGCTGCTCACGAACCGTCAGCAGCCCATACCCCGAGAAGTCACCGCCGGCGACCAGGTTCATGATCCGGCGCACGCGTGCCGTTTCGGTCACAACATCGAGGCCAAAGATCGAGGCGGATCCGGTGCTCGGAAGGAGAAGGGTGCTCAGGATCTTGATGAGGGTGCTCTTCCCCGCGCCGTTGGGTCCAAGCACCCCGAAGAGCTCACCCGGCTCAATGCGCAGGTCGATGCCGTCCAGCGCCGTGATTGGGCCGCCCTTCGCCTGAAAGACGCGCCCGATTCCCGTCGCGTTAACGGCGGCGGGCGAGGTCAATCCCGACATAACTCCTCCTTTATCGGGTAGCGCTACGTTGCCACTCGGTTGCAACGGCGCACGAGGAGTGAGTCTACAATC
>RGWK01000578.1 GCA_010029775.1 Gammaproteobacteria bacterium | reverse complement strand
AGCCGCCTCGCCGATGTTCGGAATCTTCCACGACGGCATCTCCTGCGGCTTCGTTGATACGTCGACGCCCGCGGGGAACGCCACCGGCGCAAGCGGAGCAGCCGCTTTTTGACGGCTGACCGCAGTGCGGGTAACGCCCGCGCTTTGGCAGCCTGCCAAGACAACAGAGAAGGCCAAAGCTGCGCCGAGCACCGCACCGATGCGATTTATTCTCATTCGACGACCCCCAATACGCTGCAAAACAAACTGTTTGTTATGTGGACATGCACGCAAGACTCTTCCGTCCCGGTGCATCTTGGGTGTACGTTTGGCACAGGAACCGCGAAAAAACAATAGCGGGCAGACACAGGGGTCACTCAATGGGCATGCATACCAATCACCGGGTTGCCGCGGCTGCGGCCGTTTCTTTGATCATCGCAGCAGCGACCGCGTCGCCGTCCTGGGCACAGTCTGAGGACTCTGCGGGACTCGAGGAGGTTGTCGTCACGGCGCGTAAGCAGAGCGAACAGCTCATCGACGTGCCGTTGGCGATCACGGCCTTCACAGCGGAGGCCATCGAGGCCCGAGGCATTAGCAACCTCGACGACGTCGCCGCGTTCACGCCCGGCCTGACGTTCTCCAACGTGATCGGCGATTTTCTGCCGGCGCCGGTGATTCGCGGTGTCGCGCCCATCGATATCTTCGGTGAGTTGAACACCGCGATTTTCTTCGACGGCGTGTATGTCGCAGGTCGCGAGGGCATCAACTTCAATCAGCTCGATCTTGAGCGCATCGAAGTGGTCAAGGGCCCGCAGGCGGCACTTTACGGCCGCAACGCGTTCAGTGGCGCGATCAACTACGTATCGGCCAAGCCGACCAACGAATTCAAGTCAAAGGCGACCGTCACGCTCGGTAACGACGGCAAGAAGCTCGTGCAATACACGGCGAGCGGTCCGATCGGCGAAAACGGCCTGAAGGGTCGCGCCACGCTGTTGCATGACGAGTGGGATGGCTCCTACGAGAACCAGTACGCCGGTACCG
>RGWK01000577.1 GCA_010029775.1 Gammaproteobacteria bacterium | reverse complement strand
CCGCCGGGCGCGCTGGCTGAGTCAGCGTAGAATGCCGCTCCGACGACGTTACCGACCACCATGACCCAGCACGCCTCCAAATCCTCCAGTAAAGCGAGCGAAGCCCTGCGCACCATCGCGGAGAACCGCCGTGCACGCTTCGATTACTTCATCGAGGAGCGACTCGAGGCCGGGCTCGTGCTCGAGGGCTGGGAAGTCAAAGCGCTGCGTGCAGGCAAAGCGCAGATCACCGAGTCGCATGTGTACGTGCGTAACGGCGAGGCCTTCATCACAGGCGCGCACATCAATCCGCTCACCACCACCTCGACGCACGTGATCGCTGACCCCACGCGCACGCGCAAGCTGCTGCTCAACAAAAGCGAAATCGCGCATCTGATTGGCGCGGTGGAGCGCAAGGGCTACACCATCGTGCCGCTCGAGCTCTACTGGCAGCGCGGCAAGGCGAAACTGCGCATCGGGCTTGCCAAAGGCAAGAAGCAGCACGACAAGCGCGCCACCGAAAAAGACCGCGACTGGCAGCGCGACAAGGCACGGTTGTTAAGGCGGGGGTGAAGACCTCCGGCGGTTCACTGTAGCGCTGCCTCGGCGGCGCGGCAGAACCCCTCGAGCTCCTGAGACCGCGGCAGCGCGCAGATTTCACCCACACTGATCGGGCGAGTCTCGCTCTTTCGGGTACTTTCGCGACCTGCCGGGTCGAGTTTGATCTTGAAGGACGTGGCGGTGACAGGCTCATCGCGCAGCGGCGGCTCATAGGCACTCACACCAAACGCGTAGCCCGACACCACCAGGCTCTCGCCCGAACACGAAGCTCCGGTGATGAGCACGGCCTCTGCCCCGCCCTTCACCACGATCTCGCTCTGCCAGCCGTTCTGCAGCGTACGGCTGCGACCGCCTGCCAGCAGTTGGTAGCCGTCTTGGAGGGTGTAAAGCTGCGCGCCGCAGAGGCGCACCCACGCGGTGGTGGGCAGATCAACACCCCGACGATCTTCGCGCCGCCACGCCACGATACTCGTCGAGGGC
>RGWK01000576.1 GCA_010029775.1 Gammaproteobacteria bacterium | reverse complement strand
TCTTTTCTTTGCCCTCGGACGTTTCGACGCCATGCTACGCGAGTGGGTGGCGAGCGGCTCCCTGCAACCGGCCGTACGCGCCAAGCTCGAAGAGTGGTTCTCCGCAGGGCTGCAGGACTGGGACATCTCGCGCGATGCGCCGTATTTCGGCTTCGGCATCCCAGGCCATCCGGGCAAATATTTCTACGTGTGGTTCGACGCACCGATCGGCTATCTCGGCAGCTTCAAGGCGCTGTGTGCCCGCGTGGGGCTCGACATGAACCATTACCTGAAACCGGACTCGCCGACCGAGCTGCATCATTTCATCGGCAAGGACATCAGCTACTTCCACACGTTGTTCTGGCCGGCCGTGCTGCACGGCTCCGGGTTTCGCCGTCCGACCGCCGTGCACGTGCATGGCTTTCTGACCATCAACGGCCAGAAAATGTCGAAGTCGCGAGGCACGTTCATCACGGCGCGCCGCTACCTCGAGCACCTGCCCCCGGAGCCGCTGCGCTATTACTTTTGCGCAAAGCTCGGCCCAGGCGTCGACGACATCGATCTGTCTCTTGAGGATTTCACCGCGCGCGTCAACTCCGATCTGGTCGGCAAACTCGTCAACATTGCCAGTCGCTGCGCAGGGTTCGTGTCGCGTGCGGGCGGCCGCTTGGCGACGAGCCTGCCGGAACCCGAACTGCATGCCGAGTTTGCCGCGGCAGCGCCGCGGATCGCAGCGCTCTACGAAGCGCGCGATTACTCGCAGGCGATGCGCGAGATCATGCAACTGGCCGATCGCGCGAATCAGTACGTCGATGCGCGCAAGCCCTGGGCGCTGGCGCGCGACCCGGCGCAGGCTGAGACCGCTCTCGCGGTCGCCACACAGGGCATCAACCTGTTCCGGGTGCTGATGCTGTACCTTGCGCCCGTATTGCCACAGATGGCCTGCAAGGCCGCCGCGTTCCTTGGAACCCCGCTCGCGCGCTGGAGCGAGGCCGGTGTACCGCTGCTCGGCACCGAACTGGCTGCATACGAGCCGCTCGC
>RGWK01000575.1 GCA_010029775.1 Gammaproteobacteria bacterium | reverse complement strand
ACGGCAGATGTGACGTCGGCCCATCCGCTTGAAAAGGCGCAGGTCACGGCACTCAAGGCAAAGCTGAAGGCCAAGGTTGGCCGCGACGTCGCGGTAAACCTGAAGGTCGATCCCGCAATTCTTGGTGGGCTGGTCGTCAAGATCGGCTCCCAGATGATCGATTCGTCGATCCGCACCCGTCTCAATTCCCTCGCGAACGCGATGAAAGGCTGAACATGGATATCCGTGCCGCTGAAATTTCGAAGGTCATTAAGGACCAGATCGCCAGCTTTGGCACCGAGGCGCAAGTCTCGGAAGTCGGTCAGGTGCTCTCGGTGGGTGACGGTATTGCCCGCATCCACGGCCTCGACAACGTCCAAGCGGGCGAAATGGTCGAGTTCGCGAATGGCATTAAGGGCATGGCCCTGAACCTCGAAGCCGACAACGTCGGCGTCGTGATCTTCGGTTCGGACGCTGAAATTCGCGAAGGCGACACAGTTAAGCGCACCGGCACCATTGTGGACGTGCCAGTTGGCAAGGAACTGCTCGGCCGTGTGGTCGATGGCCTTGGCAACCCGATTGACGGCAAGGGTCCGATCAAGACGTCGAAGCGCAGCCGCGTTGAAGTCAAGGCACCGGGCATCATCCCGCGCCAATCAGTGAACGAGCCGGTTCAGACCGGCCTGAAGGCGCTCGACGCCCTCGTCCCCGTTGGCCGTGGCCAGCGCGAACTGATCATTGGTGACCGTCAGACGGGTAAGACCGCTGTCGCCATTGACACCTTCATCAACCAGAAGGGTGTCAATCAGGGCGACGATGAATCGAAGAAGCTGTACTGCATCTACGTTGCCGTCGGCCAAAAGCGGTCGACTGTTGCGCAGATCGTCCGCGCGCTCGAAGAAAATGGCGCCATGGAATATTCGATCGTGGTTGCTGCAACCGCATCGGAACCGGCCCCGCTTCAGTACCTCGCGCCGTACACGGGCGTTGCGATGGGTGAGTATTTCCGCGACAACGGCATGCATGCCGTGATCGTGTATG
>RGWK01000574.1 GCA_010029775.1 Gammaproteobacteria bacterium | reverse complement strand
AGAACAGGCCAGTTGGCGGATACCTCAGGGAGCACGCATGCCTCCGGATTTTTGTGGCTGTCGGACTACGGCACAGGGCGGTCGAACCGGACAAACTCACCAAGCGCAGGCTACTGGCCAAGTGCGGCAGCGAGCAATAGACGGGCCTTTTCCCAGTCGCGCCGTACCGTTCGATCCGTGACCCCCAGAATCTCACCGATCTCAGGTTCGGTCAGGCCAACGAAGTAGCGAAGTTCCACGACCTTGGCCATCCGGACATCCAAAGAGGCGAGTTCTTCCAACGCATCGTGCAAGGCCAACAGTTGTACCTCACCCTCGGCCTTCGCCTCGTCGATGACCGCCGTGTCCAGCGTAGTCTTGGCGTACTGGCCGCCTCGACGCTCGGCAAGCGATGCTCGTGCTAGATCAATGATGATCGATCGCATGGTGCGCGCCGCATAGGCGAAGAAATAGGCTCGATCGGTCGGCTGCAGCGTGCCAACCGCGCAGAGCTTGAGAAAGCACTCGTGGACCAACGCGGTTGTATCGAGCAAGGTGTTGCGCTGATGGGCACCGAGCCGCGCGTGGGCGAGCCGCCGCAAATCTGGGTAAACGAGCCGGAACAGGTCCGCCAGCGCGTCGCCTTCGCCTTGGCGCGCCCGATCAAGTAACTGCGTAACCTCCCCCATGGATCGAGCATACACGTGCCATGACACCGGCCGTAAACCCGTGATGGCGCCTGTCTTCCAAAGACCTTTTTATGCATCAAAACAGTAAACTATGAGCACTCTCCCCTCGTTTCTGCTTTTTCAACCGGAAATACGCTTGGACAGCAAATCATGACGTCGACAGAGCGAACCGAGCCCGATGCTTTTGACGTCGTCGTCGTGGGTGGGGGAATCAACGGCGCCGGTATCGCGCGCGATGCCGCTGGCCGTGGGCTCAAGGTTTTGCTTTGCGAGCAGCACGATCTCGCCGCGCACACCTCCTCCTCGAGCACCAAACTGATTCACGGTGGCTTGCGGTACCTCGAATTCATGGAATTCAATCTGGTTCGCAAGGCC
>RGWK01000573.1 GCA_010029775.1 Gammaproteobacteria bacterium | reverse complement strand
GTCCACCTGCACCGGCTGCAGCGCCTCGCGCTCGTGCGGGAGAACGCCGACGAGGGCCATGAGGCGCAGTCCGTTCACGTAGATGTGGTCGCGGGCCATTCCCCTTGTCTATCTGCCCGCGACGCCCCTCCCCACCGCGCGCGGACCTGGGGAGCAAGACGTATAGATTTTCTATACTGAGCGCATGGCAGCCAAGAAGCGCACCGCAAAGGCCAAGGGCCGCGCAGTCCGTCCGTCCCACACGACCGTTCGGGTTGATGCCGACACACATGGCCGATTGATGAAGATGTCAGACGAAACCGGCAAGTCACTCGGCCATGTCATCAGCGACGCAGTGCGCGCTCTCGAGCACCACAGGTTCCACGAGCAGTTGAACGAGGACTACCGGGCAATGCGCGAGGACCCCGAAGCGTGGGCCGCGTTCGTCAAGGACCAGGACGAATGGTTGCTCGGGGTCCCCGTGTCACGGGACAACACGTGATCCCGTCGGTCGGCGAGATCTGGACCACGGATTTCGGTGCCCCGAGCCCTCTGCAGGCCGCCTACTCCAGGCCTGCCCTCGTGTACGCACCGGCCAGGCCGCGTGAGTGGGGTGTGCGCACGGTGCTGCTGATTCCCTTCACCACTCACCTTCGCGACTACGTGGCGTCTCTGAGGGTCCATCCCTCCTCCACCAACGGGCTCGCACGCACGAGCAACCTGCAGATCGACATGATGAGGTCCGTGCCGCTCACTGCATGCTCCAGCCTGCTCGGGGTGATCGACCCCGACGACTGGGCCCGCGTGCGCCACCTTGCGGCCCAGTACATGGGCTATCTGCACGCATGACTACGGTGTGCCCATGACCGAGCGAGTCCCCTACGACGAATTCGCCATGTTCGGGGACAACGCGGCCGAGTACGCCATCCCCTACGACGCCCCGCCCGTGGTGCGGCGCGAGAAGGTGCTGGTGAGCGGCGGGCGCTCCATGTCCGCCCTGGTGTGGGGCACGGGCAGCCCGCAGGTCGTCTTCCTCCACGGAGGCGCGCAGAACGCCCACACGTGGGACA
>RGWK01000572.1 GCA_010029775.1 Gammaproteobacteria bacterium | reverse complement strand
GCATTGTTGCCATTACCATTTAAAGTCAAATCAATATAGTGTTGAGCGCCTGTACCACACTGACCCCGCCCGAAATCGCCTCCCGACCCGAGCGCCCTCTGCCCTCGCCAAAGGCCCAGCCCGCACCGCCGAACACCACGGACGTCGCCGCCGTGCGCGCGCCGCCCACCTACCCCGGGGTCGTGAGCCCTGTCCCCTCGACGCTGATCAAGGCGGAGACGGCCGACGGGAGTGCAGCCGGGGCGAGTTTCGATGATCTGATGGATCGGATCCGGGCGGGCTTCCAGATCCCTGAGGAAGAGCAGCGGGCGATCGATGTGCAGCTCGCCTGGTACGAGCGCAACCCCGAGTACCTCGACCGGGTGTTCGGCCGGGCGGCGCTCTACATGCACTACATCGTCGAGGAGGTCGAGCGGCGGGGCATGCCGATGGAGATTGCGCTCCTGCCCGTGATCGAGAGCGCCTTCGAGCCTTACGCCTACTCGGTGGCCCGCGCCTCGGGGCTCTGGCAGTTCATCCCCGACACCGGCAGCCGCTTCGGCCTGCCGCAGAACTGGTGGTACGACGGCCGTCGCGATGTGATGGAGTCGACCCGCGCCGCGCTCGATTACCTGCAGTTCATGCACGATGAATTCGAGGGCGACTGGCTACTGGCCGTGGCCGGCTACAACTGTGGCGAGAACTGCGTAGCCCGTGCCGTGGCGCGCAACCGCGCGCAGGGCAAGGGCATCACGTTCTGGGATCTGAAACTCCCTAAGGAAACGACCGCCTACGTGCCCAAACTCCTCGCCATGAAGCGGCTCGTGGCGAACCCCTCTGACCTCGGCATCGAGTTCAGCCCGATTCCGAATGAGCCCTACTTTGCCAAGGTGGATATCGGGCAGCAGATCGATCTTAAGCTCGCGGCAGAGCTTGCGGGCCTCACGCACGAAGAACTCTTTGAGCTCAACCCCGCGTTCCATCGCTGGGCGACTCCGCCACAGGGGCCACATGCGCTTTTGATGCCGATCGACTCGGCTGAACTGTTTAAGGAAAACCTCGCCCAACTC
>RGWK01000571.1 GCA_010029775.1 Gammaproteobacteria bacterium | reverse complement strand
AGGCGGCGCACGCTACCGAGAGCTGCAGTCGCTGATGCGCACGCAGACTCTGAACACCGTTTGTGAACAGGCGCGCTGCCCGAACATTGGCGAGTGCTGGGAGCAGGGGACCGCGACCGTCATGATCCTCGGTGACACCTGCACGCGCGCCTGCGGCTTCTGCGCCGTAAAGACCGGCCGACCCGACGGACTCGACCTTGATGAGCCGCGCCGCGTGGCCGAGGCACTCGCCTCGCTGAACCTTGACCACGTGGTGGTAACAAGCGTCGCCCGCGCGAGGAACCACTTGCTGCCGTGATGGAGGCGGCGCCCGACATCGTTGACCACAACCTTGAAACGGTGCAGCGCCTACAGAAGCCGGTGCGCAAGCGCGCCCGCTGGGAGCGCTCGCTTGAAGTGATTCGTCGCGCAAAAGAGATGGCCGCCGAGCTTGGCAATCCCGTGCACACCAAGAGTTCGCTGATGGTCGGCCTTGGCGAGGAGCGCGCTGAACTGACTGAGGCGTTCCAGGCACTGCGCGCCGTTGACTGCGACGTGCTGACCATTGGCCAATACTTACGCCCAACCGCCGAGCATCTGCCGCTGGTGCGCTACTACACGCCTGCAGAATTCAACGAGATGCGCGACGAGGCGCTGGCGCTCGGATTCAAGCATGTGGAGTCGGGGCCACTCGTGCGCAGCTCGTATCACGCCCGTGACCAGGTGCCGGCCGGCTCCCCAGCGCTGCGCGGCCGACGCGCCGAGCGAGCGAGCGCATGAGCCGCAGCACCACGCTAAGCCCGCGCATTCCGCTGGCCGAGCTGCACTGCCACCTCGGAGGCTCCGTAACGCCAGCGATCATGTGGGGGATCGCGCACTCACAGGGGATCCGCCTCCCATCCAAGGACTACTGGGCCTTCCGCAAGATGATCACCGCGGGCGCAAAGCGCACGCGCAGCTTTAACGGCTACCTAGACCTCTTCCACTGGACTGAGCTGATTCAGTCGTCACCAATTGCCGTCGAGCGCTCGGTGTACGAGGTGGTGGCTGGTGCCTATCGGAAGAACCACA
>RGWK01000058.1 GCA_010029775.1 Gammaproteobacteria bacterium | reverse complement strand
CGTCGGTTTTGAAGAATCTGCCGGCGAAACTCGTGCAAAAGATTGGTGCCGCCATGGCGCAAATCTCTGATGTCTCGCGGGACGAGGCAGCCGATGTGGTCAATGCGTTCATTACCGACGCCGAGTCCCAAACGTCGGTCGGAGTGGCCAACACCGAGTTCGTACGCAACGCACTCGTTGAAGCACTGGGTGAGTCCGCGGCATCGGCACTGATCGACCAGATTCTGTTGGGTCGCGCCAGCAAGGGTCTCGATTCGCTCAAGTACATGGAGCCGAAGGCGGTCGCGGATTTGATCAAGGTCGAGCATCCGCAGATCGCGGCCATTATTTTGGCCCAGTTGGAGCCCATGCAAGCGGCGCGAATCCTCTCCTTTTTGCCAGAGGAAATGCACACCGACATCATGATGCGGGTAGCGACCGTAGATGGTATTCAACCTGACGCGCTCGAGGAACTCGACGCTGTCATGGAGCGCCAGCTCGGCAATGCCAGCCGATTGCAGGCGCAGGGGTTCGGCGGACCGAAGGTCGTGGCGGACATCGTCAATTTCCTCGAGCCTCGTATCGAGAGCTCAGTGATGGCGGAGATCAAGGCGGCTGATCCTGAACTGGGATCCCGCATTCAGGATCTCGTTTTCGTGTTCGAGAACCTCATCGAGGTGGACGATCGCAGCATGCAGGAGCTGCTGCGCCAGGTGTCGAGCGACAAGCTGCTGCTCGCCATCAAGGGTGCAGAAGAGAAGCTCAAGGAGAAGATTTTCCGCAACATGTCCCAACGCGCTGCCGAAATGTTGCGCGACGATCTCGAGGCTTCCCTGCCGGTCAAGTTGTCGGAGGTCGAGGCCGCCCAGCGCGAGATTCTCGAGACCGCGCGACGCCTGTCGGACGAGGGCACCATAACGCTCGGCTCGCGTGGTGGCGAAACCTATGTCTGACGCCGCATCGACTGCTGCTTGGGCACCACCGCGCAATAGCGGCCCGGTCATTTCGTTCCGCGGGCGTGGACCCGGTGCAGCCGAGCTCGAACACGAGGCGCGCGCGGCGGCCGAGGCTGGTTTTCAGCAAGGTCGCGCCGAGGGTTTAGCGGCGGCGCATCGCGAGATCGCTGCCCGGTTGCAGCAGCTCGATCAAAGTATTGCCTTGCTGAATGAGATTTTGCATTCGATGGCAAGGCCGCTCGACCGTCTTGACCAGGTGGCCGCGGCAGAGTTGGCGACGCTCGCAGTTCGTGTGGGGTCGGAACTGGCGCGTCGTGAGCTTACGGCGCACCCCGATCATCTCATCAATGTCATTCACGAGTGCGTACAAAAACTGCCGGCTTCCAACCGCACGATCCGGGTGCACCTCGACCCACGCGACGCCCGTGTCATTCGCGAGCGTTTGGCGGACGTCGCTGCAGACACGGGTTGGACGCTGATCGACGATTCGAGCGTCGGGCGCGCAGGTTGCAGGGTGAATGTCGACAGTTCCTATTTGGATGCCACGCTCGACAGTCGGGTCGCGGTCGCCCTGAATGCAGTGCTCGGTGATTCGCCGACCACCGCCTACGGTGACTTGAGTTCTCAGTTGGCGGCCGAGGGTGGCGAAGCGTGACCGGGTCATTGGCAGATCGCGTGCAACAGTTCGCCGGTCGCGGTACGCGACTGCCGTTGCCGCCCGTCGAAGGACGATTGACGCGGATGGTGGGGCTGATGCTGGAGGCTCGCGGATGCCAGGCCGCCGTGGGTGATCGTTGCAGTCTGGTGTCGCCTACAGGGATGACCACCGAAGCCGAAGTGGTCGGTTTCGCTGAGGACAAGTTGCTGATGATGCCCACCGGAGCGCTGGAGGGTCTTGATCCTCGGACCCGTGTGCTGCCATTTCGTCGCAGCGGCGCTGCCGCGATCGGCGATGCCTTGTTGGGTCGGATTGTGGACGGATCAGGCGCGCCGCTTGACGGGCGTGGTCCACTCGTCGGCACGCGTTCGCGACCAATGGCAGGAGCCAACATCAATCCGTTGGATCGCGAACCTATTCACGAACCGCTGGATGTCGGCGTACGCGCCATCAATGCCACGCTCACGGTCGGGCGTGGTCAGCGAATCGGGCTGTTTGCAGGCAGCGGCGTTGGCAAGAGCGTGTTGCTCGGAATGATGGCGCGATTCACCTCAGCTGAGGTCATTGTCGTCGGTCTCATAGGCGAGCGTGGTCGCGAAGTCAAGGAATTTGTCGAGCGTATTCTCGGACCGGAAGATCGCAAACGCGCCGTGGTTGTCGCGGCACCTGCAGACCTTTCGCCGTTGATGCGTCTGCAAGGCGCCATGTACGCGACCGCCGTGGCGGAATATTTTCGCGATCAAGGCAAATCGGTTCTGTTGTTGATGGACTCGTTAACGCGCTTTGCTCAAGCGCAGCGTGAGATCGGTCTGGCCGTTGGCGAGGCGCCTGCAACCAAGGGCTACCCGCCATCCGTGTTCGCCAAATTGCCGCAGTTGGTGGAACGCGCGGGCAATGGATCAGCCGGTGGTGGGTCTATCACGGCGTTCTATACCGTACTGACCGAGGGCGACGATCAGCAAGACCCGATCGCCGATGCGGCGCGCGCGATCCTCGATGGGCACATCGTACTGTCGCGCCGTATCGCCGAGTCTGGCCATTACCCCGCGATCGATATCGAAGCGTCGATCAGTCGTGTAATGCAGGAAATCGTGCCTCTGGAACATTCCGAGTCGGCGCGGAGGTTGCGCGAGCTGATCGCGACCTACAACCAGTCGCGGGAACTTGTGAACTTGGGTGCGTGGAAGCCAGGGGCAAACCCCGTACTCGATCGCGCAGTGGCGCTCTGGCCGAAGATTCAAGCTTTGCTCGCACAGCGCCCCCATGAGCGCGCCGGATTCGATGACAGCATCAATGAATTGTTTGAGTTGCTCGCGTCACCCTGACGCTTGGGAGTTAGTCTGCCGTGAAACGTGAAGAACGCATCAAGTCGTATCGTGCGACGATCGAGAGTAACGAGAACGACTGCAAGCTGCGATTTCGTGACGCCGAGGGGCGACTTGCGGAGGCTACCCAGCGCTTGACCGAGCTGCAGAACTATCGGAGCGAATATGAGCGCGGTCTCGGCAATCGCGTGGCCGGTGGCATGAGCGGGCCTGCGCTCCTCGACTACCACGCGTTCATTGCCAGGCTGGGCGAAGCGATTCGCCAGCAACAGGAAATCGTTACCCGCTGCGAACTGGAGCGGGAACAGCAACGGGGCCGCTTGCGCGATGCCGCGGTGCAGGTGCGTACGGTAGCTGCAGTTGTCGAACGTTGGCGAACGGAGGATCGCGGTAGCGAGAGCCGGCGCGAGCAGCGCGAGATCGACGAGCGAGCACAGATTAGCTTCCAGAGAGCAGGGGCACGGGCATGAACCAGTTAGCGACGATGTTGGATACGGACCTCGGCATCGACCCGCGTGTGCGCAGCTCGCGCAGTGCGGGCGAAACGGAGACGGGTACGGACTTCGGTCAAGTGTTGCAGGGCCTCGCTAAAACTGAGGAGGGCACCGGGAGCATCGTTGATGCGGGTGAGAGCCCACGCACCCACAAAAAAATCAAAACAGACGGACTGCTGGAATCTGCGCCGGACGCCCAAATGGCTGCCTCCATGCCCGTTGTGACGAAAACGGTTGATCCGGCTGACAAGTTCCCGAAGACGGCGGCCGGCGTCCCGGTGGTGGAGAATACGGCTGCCGCCACAAATACCGACGCCGCTGCAAATACTGATGTCGCCGCGAATATGGCCACCGCGGGAAATATGGGCACCGCGGCAAACACGGGGGCTGCAACCAAAGCCGTCCCGGCGTTCGCCGGCATTGGCGCTGCCGAGTCAAGCGCTGCTGCGGCCGGTCGGCCGGCGCAACTTGCCCTGTCGCGGGGCGCAGATGCGACACGCACCGAGTTATCGACGACCGACGCAAAGCAGCAGCCTGCGCCGTCGGCCCTGGTAGAGGCGGTCGAGTCGGGTGGTCGCGCTAAACCGAAGGGCGCAAGCGGGCTGGGTACACCCGGGGGATTCATCATGGCCGGTGCGGCGCCGGCGACCCCATCGGCAGGTGAGCCGGTCCGGTTGGCCGCCACCCAGCAAAAATTGCTGGCTTCACTCGAAAGCAAGGGGCTCGATACGCGATCAACCGGTGTCGCGATGGTGGATCCTAACGCCTGGTCGATCGGCTCCTTAACGCGAGATGACTCAAGTGCCGCGTTGCTTCAGCCCTTAACCACGGAATCGACGCTCACCTCGCCGATGGGCTCTGAGGCGTGGCAGGCGGACCTCGGCAACCAACTTGTGGCAATGATCGAGAACGGCGACCAGAGCGCCGTCATCAACCTATCTCCTGCGGAGCTCGGACCCGTCCAGATCGATGTGGCGGTTCATGAGGGGGAGGTCAGCGTGGCCTTTGCCGCGCAAGTCGCGGACACTCGTGCCGCGATCGAAGCCTCGTTGCCGAAGCTTAAGGAAATGCTGGCGGGCGAGGGTCTCTCGCTGACAAATTCGAATATAAACAATATGTTATCGGGTTTCTCTCAGCAGCGAACACCATCTCGCGGTGGTGAGGATAGGTTGTCTCAACGCGGGCGATTCGCAGAACCCGAGGCCACCGTTCTCGTCCAGACCGCGCCGACTCGAATCCGGCGTAGCCTGGTCGACTTATATGCCTGAGTGATTGTGGCAGAAGTCGGCAAGAAATTTCCCCTGTCGGATCATTGACGCTGGCACGAGTATTGCTCTACCTCTGTTGAAGCCAATCGTGGCTTTAATGGAGAGAGCAAGTGGCGAAAGAACCTGAGAAGGCCGGCGCTAAAGGTGCCAAGGCCGCTGCCGAACCCGAGGCAGCGGGTTCGGGCAAGAAGAAGCTGATCCTCATGATCGTGGCCGTCCTCGTGCTGGGCGGTGGCGGAGCAGGGGGGTATTTCTTCTGGAAGAGCAAGCAGGACGCGTCGAAAAAGCCTGCTGCCGCCGTGAAAGCCCCGCTACAGTTCTATTCGCTCGACCCGCCGTTTGTGGCGAACTTCGAAGGCACTCAGGCCTTCCGTTTCCTGCAAATCACCGTCCGTATCGCAACCCGCGCGCCCGAGACGATGCAGGCGATCAAGGAGAATGAGCCGATCTTCCGCAACGATTTGATGTTGCTGTTCAGCCAGCAGAGCGCCGAGGCGCTCGCCACCAAAGAGGGCAAGGAGAAACTTCGCGCCGACGCCTTGAAGCAGGCGAAGGCCTCGCTGCAGTACGCAGGCGGTAAGCCCGAGACGATCGAGACGGTGCTCTTTACCAGTCTGGTCATGCAGTAGGTCCGTGTCATGGCAAACGATCCGATCCTGAACCAAGACGAGGTCGATGCTCTGCTGACGGGCATGAGCGAGGGGCGTGTCAGCACCGACGGCAGTCTGCCGCCCGGCGAGGCACGCAGCTACGATCTCGGTCGCGAGGTGCGGATCCTCCGCGGCCGAATGCCGACTTTCGATCTCATCAACGAACGATTCAGCCGCAGTTTCCGCAGCAGCATTCTCACTGCGTTACGCCGGGCTTCGGCTGTCTCTACCAATCCGTTTCGGACATTGAAGTATTCGGAGTTCGTGCGCGAGATGACGGTCCCGACCGGCATCAATGTTTTTCGTATGCACCCGCTGCGCGGCGTGTTTCTTCTGGTGATGACTTCGGAGATGGTCGCCTCGATCGTCGACAACTTCTTCGGCGGTAAGGGGCACATTCGGCGCATCGAGGGCCGCGACTTCACGCCGGCCGAGATGCGCATGGTGCAGTTGTTTCGCGACGCCGCAGTCAAGGATCTGACTGACGCGTGGTCGACGGTCATGCCGGTCAAGCTCGAGTTCACGGCGGCGGAAACCAATCCGCAATTTGCCAACATCATGAACCCGAACGAGGTCCTGCTGGTCACGGACTACGACATCGAAATCATGGGTGGTCGGAGCCGTCTGCAGACGGCCATTCCGTACAGCATGATCGAGCCGATTCGCGGTCTGCTGGAAAAAACGTTCCGCGACGAGAACGTCGAGACAGACCGCGTTATGAGCCGCAGCCTCGGCGAGGAGATGAAAGATGCGGAGGTTGCGATTAATGCCCTCGTCGGTCGTTCGGTGATTCCGTTATCTCGATTGATCGACATGAAGGCGGGCGATGTCCTGCCCTGCGATTTCAACGGCGACGCACTGGTGTATGCCGAAGACGTTCCGGTGTTTCGCGGACGTTTCGGCGCCTCGCGTGGGCAGCTGTCAGTAATGGTCGATGAGTGCATGGCGCCCGGCCAGGCCTCACAAAGATTCAACAAGGGAAGGATGCAGTGATGAACGAGATTCCCGAAAATGGCATGAACTTCGATCCGTTCGATCCTCCGCAGGGCCAAGAAGCCTCGGGCCAGGAGTCGGTGATCGCGGAGGGCGACGTCAACCTCGAGGTTATCCTGGAGGTGCCCGTAACGCTGTCACTGGAGGTGGGCCGAACGCGCATCCCCATCCGCAACTTGCTGCAACTGAACCAAGGGTCGGTGGTGGAACTCGACCGCGCCGCAGGTGATCCGCTCGACGTGTTCGTCAACGGAACGCTGGTAGCACACGGCGAGGTGGTGATCGTCAACGATAAATTCGGCATTCGACTGACGGACGTGGTCAGCCCCGCCGAGCGTATCCGCAAGCTCAAGTAATTCGCGACACGCAGCCGTAATGAATCACCTTTCTTCCAGCGGTTTTTCTCAGTTCGGCAGTTGGGTTGCCGAAACGGCGCCCGGCGGGCGGTTCGCCGCACCGACTGAAATCACCGCGAACCCCGCGCTGTCGGGCGGCAGCAGTTTCCTGCAGATCCTGTTGTCGCTGCTGTTGGTCATCGGGACAATCTTTTTGGTCGGCTGGGCCGTACGACGAATCAAGACGATGCCGAAGGGCCGCCGCGGCTTGGTTCGCGTCGTCGACGAGGTGGGCCTCGGGGCCAAGGAACGCGCCGTGGTGATCGAAGTCGATGGCGTACGACTCGTGGTCGGAGTAGGCGACGGGCGGGTAACCCTGTTGCATCGGTACGCCGCCCTTGCTGACAAGGGACCGGTGCAGGATGCCGACGTCGATGGGCCGAACGACGCCACCAGCCTGCCGTTCATCGACGTGTTGAAGAAGAGCCTCGGGCGGTGAGCATGAAGTCGGTCGTTTCCGCGCTCGCCCTGATCGCCTTCGCATTCGGCGGATTCGTGTATGGGCAAGATGCCGGTGGACTCAACGTCACCTTGCCGGCACTCACCGTGAAGGAGGCCGCAGGTGGCGGTCAGACCTACAGCCTCACGCTGCAGGCGCTGATCTTCATGACGGTGCTGACGCTGCTGCCGGCCGTTCTGCTGATGATGACGGCATTCACACGCATCATCATCGTGCTTGGCATCCTGCGACAGGCCATCGGCGCAGGCCAAACGCCTCCCAACCAAGTGCTCGTGGGCCTTGCACTGTTCATGACCTTGTTCGTGATGGCCCCGGTGGTCGATCGCATTAACACCGAGGCCTTTGAGCCGTACTCAAAGGGCACGATCGAAACCACGGTCGCCATCGAGCGGGCGCTCGTACCCCTCAAGGGGTTCATGCTCGAACAAACCCGTGAGAGCGACATCGCCACGTTCGTGCGGATTTCCGGCGGTACCGGTTTCGACAAACCGGAGGACGTTCCGCTCGCGATTCTTGTTCCCGCCTTCGTGACCAGCGAATTGAAGACCGCATTCACGATCGGCTTCTTGCTGTTTATCCCGTTCGTGATTATCGATCTTGTTGTGGCCAGCGTGCTGATGTCGATGGGCATGATGATGATTTCGCCCGTGCTGATCTCGCTGCCGTTTAAGTTGATGCTGTTCGTGTTGGTCGATGGCTGGTCGCTCGTCATGAGTTCGCTGGCCGGGAGTTTTTACCGATGACCCCTGAGCTCGTGATGAGGATCGGTCAGGATGCGCTGACCACCATGCTGGTCCTGGCGATGCCCATGCTGCTCGTAGCGCTCGCCATCGGCTTACTCGTCGGCGTGTTTCAGGCGGCCACGCAGATTAACGAAATGACCTTGTCGTTCATCCCGAAACTCATCGGCATGTCGGTCGCCATTGCTGTTGCCGGACCTTGGATGCTTAAGGTCATCGTGAACTACACCCAGGCCTTGATCATCAATATCCCCGCGATGATTCGCTGAGCCCGATGATCAACATCACACAAGCACAGTTGATGGGATGGCTGACGGAGTGGTTCTGGCCCTTCGTCCGCATCGGCGCTTGTCTGATGGTGGCGCCGTTGTTCGGCGCTCGCTTTGTTCCTGCGCGCATTCGCATCGCGTTGGCGGCCGCGATCGGTTTTCTGGTGGCGCCGCTGTTGCCGGCTCCGCCTGCCGTGAGCTTGTTCTCTGGCGAGGGCATCGTGATCTTGCTGCAGCAAATCCTGATCGGCGTCGCTGTCGGCTTCATCTTGCAGGTGGTGTTCGACGCTATCGGTCTCGCAGGGCAACTGCTTGCCAACTCCATGGGGCTGTCTTTTGCGTTCAACATTGACCCGTTACGCGGTACCTCAACGGTTGCTGTGGGTCAGTTTTACCTCATTCTCATGACCCTGACGTTCGTGACGCTCGATGGGCATCTCGCCATCATCGAGTTGATCGTGCAGGGCTTTCAGACGTTGCCGGTCGGGGCTGTGGGCCTCGGGGCCGACGGCCTCTGGCGCGTCGCGAGTTCGGGTTCGGTGCTGTTTTCCGGTGCCTTGCAGGTGGCATTGCCGGGTATCACGGCGCTGATGGTCGCCAATATTGCCTTTGGCTTGATCAGTCGTGCCGCGCCGACGCTGAATATCTTCTCAGTCGGTTTCGCAATCAGCATTGTTTTCGGATTGATCGTCCTGCAGGTCGGCTTGCCTGGCATCCAGCAGGGATTCATCGAACTGACCCGCAACGCGTTCGACGATGTTGCGGAACTTCAGCAACCCTCGGCGCGCTGAGCAGGGAAGGGCGCGAGCATGGCAGAGAACGAGGGCAGTGAAAAAACAGAACGCGCGACACCCAAGCGCCTCGAGGAGGCGCGTAAGAAAGGTCAGGTTCCGCGGTCTGCAGATCTTAGCGCAGCGATCGTGTCGCTGATTGGCGCGGGTTTTCTCTATCTGTTCGGGGCGGGGGCGGCAAACGAGATGCTCGTCGTCATGCGCGATGGGCTGACCGTGTCCAGCGTGGACCTTATGCAGGGCGACGTTCTGACCCGCCAGACCATGGAGATGTTCACGCATGGATTTCTGGCTGTCGTGCCGTTGATGGGCGCCCTCGTGCTGTCTGCGGTGGCAGCGCCGGCATTGATCGGCGGCTGGAACTTCAGCAGCGAGGCGATTGGCTTCAAGGCTGAGCGCATCAATCCGCTCGCCGGCATTGGTCGCATGTTCTCGGTCCGAAGTCTGGTCGAGTTGTTCAAGGCCATCGGCAAGTTCGTGTTCGTGGGCGGCATCGGTTGCATCGTCGTGTGGTCGCAGTCTGATGAGTTGATGGGGCTTGCACGCCAGCCCATACAGGTTGCAATTCTCGAGGCCACCAAGATCACCGCTTATGCGTCGCTGTTGATGGCGGCGTCGCTGGGTCTGATCGCAATCATCGATGCGCCGTTTCAGCTTTGGCGTTTCGGTGAGGACATGAAGATGTCGCGCGAAGACGTGCGTCAGGAAATGAAAGAGGCGGATGGTTCGCCCGAGAACAAGTCGCGAATTCGCAGCGTGCAATCGGCCCTGTCCCGCGGCCGCATGATGCAGGATGTGCCGAAGGCCAACGTGGTGATCACCAATCCGACCCACTACGCCGTTGCCTTGCGCTATGACGAAAAAAAGAACGGTGCGCCGGTCGTCGTGGCGAAGGGCGCGGACGAGGTGGCTGCGAAGATCCGCGAGTTGGCTGCAGCGCATGGCGTACCGCTCGTTTCCGCGCCGCCGTTGGCGCGCGCCCTGTTTCGCTACGTGGATCTGGGTCGGGAAATTCCCGCCGCGCTCTACGTTGCTGTGGCGCAGATCCTCACTTACGTCTGGCAATTACGTCATGCCACCCGGTACGGCACTGCCGTACCCACCTTGCCCGTCATCGATCCGGCGGTCGAACACATCGGCCGTCGCGCAGGAGTTCACTAAATGGCTACCGTTTCCAACAGCGTCGCGGGCACCGAAACGCCACTTCGCGCTATTTTGGCGCAGGGCATCGCGATCCCGTTTGCGATTCTCGCGATGCTGTCGATGGTGGTTCTGCCGCTGCCACCGCTCGTACTCGACGTATTGTTCACGTTCAACATCGCAC
>RGWK01000570.1 GCA_010029775.1 Gammaproteobacteria bacterium | reverse complement strand
ATGCCGCCGTGACGGTAGTAATCGCGCTCCTTCGGCGTATCGATGCGCACTCGCACTTCGAACA
Organism: Gammaproteobacteria bacterium; assembly: GCA_010029775.1. Taxonomy (GTDB): domain Bacteria; phylum Pseudomonadota; class Gammaproteobacteria; order Steroidobacterales; family Steroidobacteraceae; genus UBA964. Next base: position 986 of record RGWK01000570.1, on the reverse strand, counting down.
CGATCGGCTCACCGCCGCCTTCGCGGTGCGCGGTGACGGTTACCGTGCGGGCCTCGGCGTTGCGCAAGTCGCCGAAATCGAACGTCTCGTGACCCGTGAGGCCGAGCGTTTGCGCGTTTTGACCCGCTGCAAACTGGCAGGGCAGCACGCCCATGCCGATCAGGTTGGAGCGATGGATGCGCTCGAAGCTCTCGGCGATCACCGCTTTCACGCCGAGCAGCATCGTGCCTTTGGCCGCCCAGTCACGCGATGAGCCGGTGCCGTATTCCTTGCCCGCCAGCACCACCAGCGGCGTGCCCGCTGTCTGGTAGCGCATGGAGGCATCGTAGATCGACAGCTGCTCGCCGCTTGGGATGTGTACCGTGACGCCGCCTTCGGTGCCCGGCGCCAGCAGGTTGCGAAGGCGGATGTTGGCGAAGGTGCCGCGCATCATGACTTCGTGGTTGCCACGGCGCGCGCCGTAGGAGTTGAAGTCGGCCTTCTGTACGCCGTGCGCCTCAAGGTACTGCGCCGCAGGGCTGCCGCGGGCGATGTCGCCGGCGGGTGAGATGTGATCGGTGGTGACCGAGTCGCCGAGCACCGCCAGCGCGCGCGCGCCCCGAATCGGCTTGACCTTGCCCGGCGTCATGCTCATGCCCTCGAAATACGGCGGGTTGCGCACGTAGGTGGACTTGTCGTCCCAGGCGTACAACTTGCCGGCCGGAACCTTGATGGCCCGCCAGAGTGCATCGCCCGCGAACACATCGCCGTAGCTGTCGCGGAACATCTTTGAGTTGATGGAAGCGCGGACCGTGTCGGCGACCTCCTGCGGACTCGGCCAGATGTCCTTGAGATACACCGGCTGGCCATCGCTGCCGACGCCAAGTGGCTCGGTGTTGAGGTCGATGTCCGTGGTGCCGGCGAGCGCATAGGCGACCACGAGTGGCGGCGAAGCGAGGAAGTTCATTTTCACTTCCGGATGCACGCGGCCTTCAAAGTTCCGGTTA
>RGWK01000569.1 GCA_010029775.1 Gammaproteobacteria bacterium | reverse complement strand
ACCCGCATCAACCCGTTGCTCGCGCACGTTGTAGACGAGCGTGTCGCCACGAATCTCGCTGCGACCATCGCTAAGCCAGGATTGGCCGCGCAGACTCACCGTACCCACACCGAGGTCGTAGATGATGACATCGGCGCGACCGACTGCCTTGTTACCACTCTCGAGCCGTTGCTCGAACTCGGCTTGTTTGCCGCGGATGGTGGCGAGTGCGACGCGATTGAGCCGAAACACCACGGTCGCTTCATCCGAGCGCAAGGCACCGTTTTCGATGTCGAGCTTGACCTTGCCGCTCAGTGTCCAGGTGGCGTCGGCAAAGTCGAGCCCCGTCGCGCGTGCACGCTCGGCCGCCACACGCACCTTGCCCTGCGTGATGATCACATCCCGAAACAGCAAGGTGTTGCTTCGATAGTCCATTTCAGAGGACGCGGCATCCAGCGTGATATCGCCACTTTGTGCATGCAGCAACGGGCTTGCGGCCAGCATCAGTGCCAGGCAGAGCGCTTTACGGTGTGAAGCGGCCATGCACGTCCGCGCGAATTCGCGCCTGGTAAGTTTTGAGGTCGGCTTCGAGTCCCGTGCCCTCAAGCCGGTGATCTTGCAGCAGGATCGACACCGCGCCGGGTGCGAGGGCTCTGGAGGTGGCAAGGTCGTAGTTCAGTTGTTCCGTGCGTATGCGCAGCGGAGCCACCGTGCCCGCGGGTTGACCCTCGAGCCGTACGTCGCCATCGAGCAGGATGCGCTGCGCTGCAGCGGGCATGCTGCCGCGCTTGGCTTGCAGATGCCATTGCGTATCGGCGGCCTGCAGGCGCATATCGATGTCGGTCAGCACGATGTCACGGCTCGCCGGTCGCTGCTCGATGAGCGCCGCCTGCAAAGTGAACCGGGGCCGACCATCGGCGCCGGTTTCGACGATCTCGGCATCGCGCGCGGAGTATCCGCGCTCCAGCATCGTCTCGCGGGCGGAATCGTCGGTGGAGCGCAGATCGGACGAACATCCGCCAAGCCCCAACATGGCGAGTATCAGCACAGACGGACGCATGTCACATCACG
>RGWK01000568.1 GCA_010029775.1 Gammaproteobacteria bacterium | reverse complement strand
GCGTACGACGGTAACTCAACCAAAGGTGATTTCGATCTCGGCGCGGTTGCGCTTGTTCGGCATATCGAGTGCGTGCGGTAGCGTAGCCGTACCGGGCTCGCCATTGGGTTGACTCGCGCTGAAGGTGCACTCGATGACGAGCGGAGTCCGGCTGCCGTTGATGAGTGCATGGTTGTTGGCATGCACGTGTACAAGCTTCAGCGGGAAGCGGCTGATGAATCGCTCGAGGGTGGCGAGATGAATGTCGACGTCATGAAACTCGATCGCCAGGGCTGAGAAACGCGCGGCGTGTTCGAGCAGATCATCGAGGATGCGGTACTCCGCGCCTTCGATGTCGATCTTCACGAAGATGCCGGATTGACCCTGCAGACTCTCATCCAGCGTGCGCATGACGCTGGAAAAGGAGACGTAACCGGGGACGCCATCGAGTCCGACGTATTTGCGGAAGTGCCGACGGTTACCCGAGAAAAACTGCGGGAAGTCGATAAGACTGTGCAGGCTGCCGGTGATCTCGTGGGGTTTGAGTCTCTTGAGTGATCGCCACAAACGCTTGAAGAGATAGCGGGGTGTCAGCGTCGCATCGTAGGCCTGCAGCGGCACGGGCCGGCGGCGCAAGAAATCGCGCTCGAAACTCCAGTCATCATTGATTCCGAAGCTGGATCAGGGACGCCGAGGACCATGGGCGGAAAAACGTTGGCAGGATGGCTGGGGTGAGCTTGGGCATCGGCCCGAAACTAGCATCGGGGTTGCAGCCTGTCCATGCGCCTGCGCTTGTCAGTCGTAGAGCAGCGCACGTTGTCGATCGGCGGCGAACGCCGACTGCTCTTCGGTCCATGAGGCTGCGATCGCTTCGGCGCCAAGGCCCTGCTCGAGTTGTCGGCGCAGGGCTGTGTTGCCCCAGTGGGTACCGAGGGTCCGATCGTCGACAAATTTGATCTGTCGTGGATACAGTTCCCGCAGGGTCTCGAGGATGGCCACTGAAGTGAACAGGGGCCTGAACTGCTGGGCGTCGATGATGCGCAGCCGCACTCCCTGCAAGGGTGCATTCGC
>RGWK01000567.1 GCA_010029775.1 Gammaproteobacteria bacterium | reverse complement strand
GATCATCACCTCCGCCGACCAACCGGCATCGGTCTCGTGCACGCCGTGCAGCCAGAACGCATCCCAGTCATATGAAATCTGCGTTTGATTCACCACCACACCATCACGCACGCTACCGCTGATCGTGACCGTGAACTCGTAAGCCGTCCGACCCTCGCCCTCGAAATCCACGATGAACACGAACGGGTCGGCTGGTAGCGGCTTGGCATCGCGTGGCGACCGGCCGCGCACCCGCAGCTCGCGCGGCACTGACGTCTCCATAGCGAGGTACAAACCCTCCGGCCGCGCCAGCACACGCAGCGTCGAGCGATGCTCGGGCTCTGCGCGCGATAGCGGCTCCATCACCCGAAACCCGTCGAAGCGCTCGGCCGTCTGCCAATCGAGTTCGTCCAGGCGACCATCCACGGTCATGCCGTTCGCGCGCGATGCAAGCGCGAGACCAGCCAGAAGCGCGAGTACGGCGTAACGCACGGCGAACGACGGAGTCAGGCGAGCGTACGGCGCGCATCGGCGATCATCGCCGGCACGGCCGCAAGGAGCAGTTCGAAATCGGCCCAGCGACTGCGGTGATTGGCGGCTGCGACACGGATCACCGTTCTGCCTCGTAGCACCGTACTGCTGCAAACCGCGATGCCTGTCTCCTGCAGCCGCAGCAGTACCTCGCGGGTCAGCTGATCCTGCTGCGTGGGCGTCGTGCCCGACGGCGTGACTCGCCAACAGACGATATTCAAGGACACGGGGACCTCGAGCGTCACATCCGGCAACGCAGCAATCGCCGCACCAAAGCGGCGCGCCTGCGCGACATTCTGCTCCATGATCGCGGCAAGGCGCTCGGTGCCTTCCGCCTTCAGGGCCATCCACGCCTTCAGGGCCTTGAAGTTGCGAGACAGCTCGACGCCACGCTCGGCGAATACGAGTCCGCCCGCCAGCACGCCGCGTTCCTCGGTCTTGAGATAACTCGCGGCGGTCGCGAACGTGTCGCGGTGCGCCTTGGCATCACGCACCAGCACGCAGGCCACCTCGTAGGGCAAGTAGCCCCATTTGTGCAGATCAAACGC
>RGWK01000566.1 GCA_010029775.1 Gammaproteobacteria bacterium | reverse complement strand
ACAAGGACAAGCTGCTCGGGCACCTGCGCAAAGTTCATGGATCTACTGGGGACAGCGAGAAGAAAAAGATCACGCTCACTCGTAAGGAAACGACTGAAATCAAGCAAGCCGATTCAAGCGGCAAGTCACGCACGATTCAAGTGGAGGTAAGAAAGAAGCGTACCTTCGTCAAACGCGACGATGCGCCTGTTGCGGGGGAAATTGATGTGCCGCAGGCAAACATCATCGATGATGCCGAAATCGCGCGCCGAGCAGATGAGGCACGTCGTCAGTCTGAACTGATCGCGCGTCAGGAAGCCGATCTTCGCGAGAAGCAGGAGAGGCTGGCGAAACTGGAGGCCGAGCGTATCGCCGCCGAGCAGGCAGAGGCCGAACTGTCCAGCGCTGCCGAAGCAGCCAAAGATTCCACCCTGCTGGGTGCGGCATCAGGAGAGCGTTCTGCCGAAGAGGCGGCGCGTGTTGCTGCAGAGTCCGCTCGCGTAGTGTGCGGTCCATGCCCTCAAGGTTGATCAGCCCTTCTTCCATACCCTCGAGTCCTTCTTCTGAGGCGATGGCCTCGGTGACGAGTGCGTCACGAGCGCGGTTACGAAGCTCGTCGACGGTCTCTTCGTCGAAGGCTTCGATATCCAGCATCTCAGAGATTGGTACATAGGCGATTTCTTCCAATGTGGAGAAACCCTCCTGAGCAAGAATATCGGCGACTTCCTCGTCCACATCGAGCTTTTCCATGAACACCTGACGGATGAGCGCACGCTCCGACGCGGCCTTGTCTGCGGATTCTTCGGCGGTCATGATGTTGATCTGCCAGCCAGTAAGCTCGGATGCCAAGCGTACGTTCTGACCGCCACGCCCAATCGCGATCGCGAGATTTTCTTCATCGACCACGACATCCATCGCATGCTTGTCTTCATCGACCACGATCGAGGAGACATTGGCCGGCGCCAGAGCACCGATCACGAACTGTGCGGGGTCATCAGACCAGAGCACGATATCAACGCGCTCGCCGCCCAGCTCACCCGTCACGCTCTGCACACGCGAGCCACGCATGCCAACGCACGTACCGATGGGA
>RGWK01000565.1 GCA_010029775.1 Gammaproteobacteria bacterium | reverse complement strand
CGACGATCGTCGCTTCGATGTGCGCGGGCGGCGTGACGACGAGCGGCACACCGTTCCACAGCGTGACGATGCAGTTCACGCCGTCCTTCAACCACTGGGCGCCATCGCCAACGGCTTCCTTGCTGGCCGTGTGCTGCTCGAAGTTGTCGGGCACCATGAAGTGGAAGAAATCGCCGTCCTGGTAGAGGTACTGCATGTCGACGTCCATGACGTCCGCGGCCTCGACCGAATCACCGGACTTCCAAGTCTTCTCGACCGTGCGACCGGTCTTGAGGTTGCGCACACGCACGCGGTTGAAGGCCTGACCTTTGCCGGGCTTCACCATCTCGTTCTCGACGATGACGTACGGGTCACCGTCGATGAGGATCTTGAGGCCCGACTTGAATTCGCTGGTGTTGTAACTGGCCATGACTTGAATTCCGCGTGCTGAGGCCCAGAATAGCCGGGCCCAAAAGGGCGCGTATGATAACGGCAACCCCTCTCTCCCGCCACCTCCCCGCCGCCGAGGGGCGCTCCCGTAGCTGGCAACAGGCCTATGCCGAGTCGATCACCGACCCGGCCGAGTTGCTGCGTCGCCTGAATCTCGGCACCGAATGGCTACCTGCAGCGGAGGCCGCCGCGGCCCGTTTTGCACTCCGCGTACCGGAGAGTTTTCTCGCCCGCATTCAGCCGGGGAATATTGATGATCCTTTGCTGCGTCAGGTGCTGCCGCTCGGCGCGGAGCTTGCAACCCTGCCGGGTTACAGCAGCGATCCGATCGATGAGGCGGCTGCGCGGCGCGCGCCGGGGCTGTTACACAAATACGCCCATCGTGCCCTGCTGATCACGACGGGTGCCTGCGCGCTGCACTGCCGCTACTGCTTCCGCCGTGAATACCCGTATGCCGACGAGTCGGGCGATGGCGCCCGCTGGCAACAGGCGATCGAAACGATCGTGGCCGACCCGTCGATCCGCGAGGTGATCCTGAGTGGCGGCGATCCGCTGTCGCTCTCCACCGCACGACTGCAGAACCTGACCCGCGCGCTCGCCGCGGCGCCGCACGTGCGCGAACTGCGCATCCATACGCGCAATGCCGT
>RGWK01000564.1 GCA_010029775.1 Gammaproteobacteria bacterium | reverse complement strand
CCGAACCAGTAGGTCACCGGACGGCCAACACGGCACAGCAGATCGCCCGCCTGGGCATTGCCGGCCACCAGATTGCGCCGTGCCACTGCACGGGCGTCGCCATCGAGCAGCGGCAGCCACGGAATCGCGCCGTACTCGGCTTCGGTCGGCACGCGTCGGCGTTGCAGCAGTGAATCAGACGTGAGGCTCATGACCACAGACGGCAGTCGGAAAAAGGGATGTCCCTATGGGTAGTTACCCTGAATTGTCGTTGCACTGACAGGAAGACGTCAAAGCCCGACCTTAGCATCCGGCGCTTGCTGCGCGGGTTCCATTCCCCCTGCGCGAGGATATCCATGGAATCGACCTTTCCCCGTTTGATGTTGCAGCACGCGCAGCAGCGGCCCGAAGCCGCGGCGATGCGCGAGAAGGAGTTCGGCATCTGGCAGACGCTGACCTGGTCGCAGGTCGCGACGCTGGTCGAGCAGATCGCCTGCGGGCTGCACCAGCTCGGGCTGCGCCGTGGCGAGCACATGGTGATCATCGGCGCCAACCGGCCGCGCCTGTACGCGACGATGCTGGCTGCGCAGTCGATGGGCGCGATTCCGGTGCCGCTGTACCAGGATGCCGTGGGCACCGAGTGCGTGTTTCCGATCAACAACGCCGAAGTGCGCTTCGTTCTTGCCGAGGACCAGGAGCAGGTCGACAAGATGCTCGAGATTCGCGAGCAGTGCCCGCAACTCGGCCATGTGATCTATGACGACGGCCGCGGCCTGCGCAACTACAGCGAGCCGGGCTTGCTGGGCCTGGACGCACTGATGGAGTCGGGCAAGGCGTTTTCGGCCTCGAATCCGGGCTTCTTCAAGGCCGAGATCGAGAAAGCCAGCCCCGATGACGTGGCGGCGATGTTCTTCACCTCGGGCACCACCGGCAACCCCAAGGGCGTGGTGCACACCCACCGCACGCTGCACAACCGCAGCATCGCGAGCATCAACTTCGACAAGCTCACCGCGGCCGAGGAAATCCTGGCCTACCTGCCGCCGGCGTGGATCGGGCAGAACATCTTCAGCTACGCCCAGTGGCTTGCGGCCGGCTATGTG
>RGWK01000563.1 GCA_010029775.1 Gammaproteobacteria bacterium | reverse complement strand
CTGTTCGACATCCTGCGCCTCAAAAGCGGCCCGGCCGATCTGCCAACCTCGCCCCAACTGATGTGGGGTTTGCTCGCGGTGCTGGTGGCGCTGCAGGCGCTGCTCGGCGCGTGGTTGATGCCCGAGGACAAGGCCATCCTGCCGCAGGCTATCGTCTCAGGCCTCGTGACCCTCGCATGGCTCGCCGTATTGCTGCGCCTGTTCGGGCGAGCGGAGCGTTTCCTGCAAACGGCGAGTGCCATGCTCGGCGTGGCTTGTTTGCTCGCGCCGATCAGCATTCCGCTCGTCAGTCTGGTGCGCCCTCAGGCAGGGCAGCCGGTGGAGTTCACGCCTGCGGTGTTGCTGACGCTGGCCTTGAGTTTTTTCCTGGTCTATATCAACGCACGGATCCTTCGCGCCGCGATCGAGCGGCCGATGTTCCAGTGCGTGGTGCTGTTTCTGCTCGGCGAGTTTCTCGTGTTCGCAGTGATGCTCGTGGCCGGTTTCGGCAGCGCCTGATGCACGTACACATCCTCGGCGTCTGCGGCACCTTCATGGGCGGCATTGCGGCCATCGCCAAGGCTGCAGGGCATCGCGTCACGGGCTCCGATCGCAACGTCTATCCGCCGATGAGCACGCAGCTCGAGGCGCTCGGCGTGGAACTCGTCGAGGGGTTCGAGGCGGCGCAACTCGACCCGGCGCCCGACGTGGTGATCGTCGGCAACGTCATGTCGCGCGGGCATCCCGTGATCGAGGCGCTGCTCGAGTCGAACCTGCCATTCGCTTCAGGACCCGAGTGGTTGGCGCGCGAGGTGCTGCGCGACCGCTGGGTGCTCGCGGTGGCCGGCACGCACGGCAAGACCACCACCTCGAGCATGCTCGCCTGGATCATGGAATACGCGGGTCTTTCGCCAGGGTTTCTCATCGGCGGCATTCCGCAGGACTTCGGCGTCAGCGCGCGACTCGGCGAGCAGCCGTTCTTCGTGATCGAAGCGGACGAGTACGACACGGCGTTCTTCGATAAGCGCTCGAAGTTCGTGCATTACCGACCGCGCACCGCGATCCTCAACAATCTCGAGTACGACCACGCCGACATCTTT
>RGWK01000562.1 GCA_010029775.1 Gammaproteobacteria bacterium | reverse complement strand
GTTGGTGCCGGTGAGGTCGTCGGTTTGCTCGGACCCAATGGCGCCGGCAAGACCACGGCCTTCTACATGATCGTCGGCCTCGTACCGCCCGATGCGGGACGCATCCAACTCGACGAGCAGGACCTCACCCACGAGCCGATCCATCGCCGCGCCCGCGCCGGCATCGGGTACCTCCCACAGGAGGCCTCGGTGTTCCGTCGCCTGACGGTCGAGGACAACATCAACGCGATCCTTGAAACGCGCGAGGATCTCGACGGCGCAGCACGCGCCGTACGCCTCGAGGAGATCCTCTCCGATTTGCGCATCGCGCACGTACGCCGATCACTCGGCATGGCTCTCTCCGGTGGCGAACGTCGCCGTGTGGAAATCGCCCGAGCCCTTGCCGCCAACCCGCGCTTCCTGCTGCTCGATGAGCCGTTCGCCGGTGTCGATCCGATTTCCGTGATCGATATCCAGCGCATCGTGCGTGAGCTGTCGGCGCGCAACATCGGCGTGCTCATCACCGATCACAACGTGCGAGAGACTCTTGGCGTCTGTCAGCGTTCCTACATCATCGGTGATGGCGTGGTGATCGCGTCGGGTTCGGCAGAGGAAATCCTTGCCAATCCGAGGGTCCGTGAGGTGTACTTGGGAGAGTCGTTCCGACTCTAGGTTCGCCGAGCGGCCGTACGCCGATGCTTAAGCAGTCCCTGCAACTCAAGCTCGGTCAGTCCCTGACCATGACCCCCCAGTTGCAGCAGGCGATTCGCCTCCTGCAGATGCCCACGCTTGAGTTGCAACAACACATCAGCGAGTTGCTCGAGACGAACGTCATGCTCGAGCAGGAAGAGCCTGAAGAGGAAGGCGAACTCACCGCTTCCTTCACGGCGCTCGAGCAAACCCCGGTCGTCGACACCTATGAACCGGTGGAAATCGAGGTCGTGGATCAACCCTGGGCAGACCGCCCGGGCACCGGCAGTGACGCCGGGCGTGCCGAAGACGATGAAGAGCGCGAGCGGGACATCGCCGATGAGCGCGGCGAAAGCCTGCGAGATCACCTGCTCGATCAGCTCGGCCTACTGGGTCTCGCCGAAGAGGAT
>RGWK01000561.1 GCA_010029775.1 Gammaproteobacteria bacterium | reverse complement strand
GTCGGCCGCGTTGATCGTCTTGATATGAAGAAGGCGCTCGATCACTGGAAGGCGCATGGCGTTGATCTCAGCCGCCTGCTCCACAAGGTCGATCTGCCCGAAGGCGCACCTTTGCGCTGGGTGGAAACGCAAAATCATGGGCTTGAAAAGGCCTTGGATCGTGACCTGATTGCAGCGGCTGCCCCTGCCTTAGAAAAGGGTGAGGCAGTGCGCATTGAGCGCGAGATTAAGAACGTCAACCGCACCGCGGGCGCGATGCTCTCGGGCGAAGTGGCACGCCGCTATGGTCATGAGGGCCTGCCCGCCAATACCATCCAGATCGCCTTTACGGGCGTTGCGGGCCAGAGCTTTGGCGCATTCTTGGCGCATGGCGTGACGATGGAATTGACCGGCGATGCCAATGACTATGTGGGCAAGGGCCTGTCGGGCGGGCGCATCATTGTGCGCCAACCAACCCATGTGAAGCGCGAGCCGACTGAGAATATCATTGTCGGCAACACCGTGCTCTATGGCGCAATTGCCGGTGAAGCCTATTTCAATGGCGTGGCGGGCGAACGCTTTGCGGTCCGCAACTCAGGCGCGCTCTGCGTGGTTGAAGGCACGGGTGACCATGGCTGCGAATATATGACAGGCGGCGTTGTCGTTGTGCTCGGCAAAACCGGCCGCAACTTCGCCGCCGGGATGTCAGGCGGGGTTGCCTATGTCTATGACGAGGACGGCCTGTTCCGCGAACGCTGCAACCAAGCGATGGTCGATATTGAAGCCATTGAGGCCGATGGGCCGGAGGCTGATCATTCGACGGGCACGCCGCAGCAACGTGCGCTCAATGTGCATGATTTCGGCATGGGCGATATGCTCTACCACTCGCAGGATCGTCTGCGGGTGCTGCTCGAACGCCACCATCTCTACACAGGCAGCAAACGTGCGCGCGCGCTGCTTGATGATTGGGATACGACATTGAAGCGCTTCGTGAAGGTCATGCCGCGGGATTACCGCCGGGCCCTCAAGCAGCTGGAGGCAGAACGCCTCGCCGCTGCGAACGTCGCTGCTGAATAACTGATTTTTGGAGAACGACCGTG
>RGWK01000057.1 GCA_010029775.1 Gammaproteobacteria bacterium | reverse complement strand
GCACATGATGAAGATCCAGCCATCGGTGGTGCGGAACAATTGCACCGGCGTCGCCGTGGGGTGTGCGCTGCGTGGCGAGCGGCCGGTCACCAGCTTCTCGTTCAGATACCAACTGCCCGGGTAAGACAGTTGGTGCAGGGCGACGTCGAACAAACTGACGTCGACGTCGCGACCGACCCCAGTGCGCGCCGCGCCGAGCAGCGAGGACACCAGCGCCAGTGCCGTGGTGATGCCCGTCATAAAGTCGATGATCGAGAGGCCCATCCGCGACGGTGGCGAACCGGGCTCGCCGGTCACGTGCAGATAGCCCGCTTCGGCCTGCATCAGATAGTCGTACCCAGGCCAGGCGCGCCGTTCGTTGTCGCGCCCGTAGGCGGAGAGGTGGGCGCAGACGATGCGCGGGTTGCTCTGGCGCAAGGCCTCGTAGGTCAGACCAAGCTTGTCCGGTTGGTCTCCGCGCAAATTGTTGAGCACGGCATCCGAGCGTGCCACGAGGCGCTTGAACGCTTGTTGTCCTTCCGCCGTCTTCAGATCGAGGCAGACGCTGCGCTTGTTGAAATTAAATGTCTGGAAAAAGTGCGAGTCGTGCTCGCCCAAGAAATACGGTCCCATGCCGCGAGTGGCATCACCACCTTGAGAGCGATTCTCGATCTTGATCACCTCCGCCCCAAGATCGGCGAGGTACATCGAGCCGAACGGGCCGGCGCCAAAAGCTTCGAAGGTCAGTACGCGAATGCCGCGCAGCGGCAGATCAAGTGAGGCGCCAGCGCCGGTGCTCACAGTGGATTCCTCTCGATAAGTTGGCGAGCGATGATGATGCGCTGCATCTCGTTGGTGCCTTCGCCGATGCACATCAGCGGCGCGTCTCGGTAGTAGCGTTCGACGTCAAAGTCGGTCGAGTAGCTGTAGCCACCGAAGATGCGCATGGCCTCAAGGCTGTTCTCCACGCCGGCCTCGGAGGCGAAGAGTTTGGCCATGCTTGATTCGAGATCGCAGCGCTCGCCGGTATCGTACTTGCGCGCCGCCTGCTCGATGAGCAGCCGCGAAGCCTCGACCCTCGTGGCCATGTCGGCGAGTTTCAGTTGGATGGCCTGGTGCTGGGCGATGGGCTTGCCGAAGGTCTGTCGTTCCTGTGCGTAGCGCAGCGCGTCGCGCAAGGCGCCTGCGGCAATGCCCGCGCCACGCGCGGCAACGTTGATGCGCCCAAGTTCGAGTCCGCCGACGGCTTGCTGGAAACCGCGACCTTCAACGCCGCCGATCAGCTGGTCGGCAGGCACCCGGTGATCTTCGAAAACGAGCTCCGCGCTGTCGATCGACTTATAGCCGAGTTTGCGGATTTTCTTTGAGGCTTTGAAACCCGCGCCTTTCTCGCACAGGAACATGCTCATGCCCTTATGGCGCGGCTGTGCCTCCGGATCGGTCTTGACGAGTACGCCAAAGCAGCTGCCATACACCCCGTTGGTGATCCAGGTCTTGGTACCGTTGATCAGGTAGCTGTCACCGTCGCGCCGCGCCGTCGTCCGGATGCTTTGCAGATCGGTACCCGCGTTCGGTTCGGTGAGGCCAATGCCGCCGCGGATCTCGCCACTCGCGAACTTCGGTAGCCAGCGTCGTTTCTGCTCGCTCGTTCCGTGGCGCTGGACGCAAGCCGCCATGATCAAGTGAGAGTTGAAGATGCCGACCGGCGCCATCCACACCGAGGCGATGGTCATGACGAGGCGCGCGTAGGTGGCAGCGCTCAGACCGAGCCCGCCATATTCGGGGTCGATCGTTGCGCCGAAGAGGCCGAGCTCCTTCATTTGCTCGACGATCGTCTCGGGGTACTCATCAGCGTGATCGAATTTCTTGGCCACGGGGCGCAGTTCGCGTTCGCACCAGCGCTCGATGCTGTCGATGATCTCGTTGTCTGCTGACATGTTCATGCTCCTGCCCGATCTTCAACGGCGTGGCCGCGTTTGGCGACGAGTATCGTGCGCTCGAAGTCGCAGACGACCGTGCCGTGTTGGTTGCGACCGAGGGTACGCACGGTGACAAGGCCCGCGGTGGGGCGGGAGGCGGATTCGCGCTTGCCGAGCACTTCGGTTTCGGCATAAAGAGTGTCTCCGGCGAACACTGGAGCCGTCATGCGGATTTCCTTCCAGCCGAGGTTGGCGATGGCCTTCTGGCTGACGTCGGTGACGCTCATGCCAGCGTGAACCAGGTGTTGTCGGTCTCGGTGAGCGTGCGGCCTGGGCGGTGCTCGTAGACGTCACCCACCGTGAAATCCTCGTAGTAACGACCGAAGGACTCGCGGTAGCGTTGCGGGCCGATCTGCACGGGGGCATGGCTCATGGGGGCTCCGGGGCGGAATGTACGGACATTTTGAGATCACATGCTAAAATGTCCGGACATGAGGGTCAATCAGCCGAAGTCTCAGCCCCGCTACCGGCGTCTCGCCGCAGCCCTGCAGAAGGCTATTGTCGAGGCGCGCTATGCCGTGGGCTCGACCTTGCCCGGTGAACTGGAGTTGATGAGCCGGTATCGCGTGAGTCGGCACACGGTGCGCGAAGCCTTGCGCTGCCTGGCTGAACTCGGCTTGATCAGCCGCAATCGCGGTATCGGTACGGTGGTGACCGCGCGCGAGCCCGCCAGCGCGCACGTGCAGAAGCTGGCGTCCCCTGCAGGCTGGATGCGCTATGCCGAGGACAGCCGTCTTGAGGTCATTGGTACCGAGGCGCTGCACGTCGATGCCGCGCTCGCGCGCCGGCTTGAGTGCCGTCGTGGTGCGCCGTGGCGCCGGGTTACGGCGCTGCGACGGCTCACGGCCGATCGGGCGCTCATCGGCTGGAGCGACATCTATCTGCCCGAAGCCTATGCCGGTGTGGTCGGTGCCGTGGGTCGACGGGCCGGTCGCGTGTACGAACTCATCGAATCTCGATTTGGTGCTCGCGTGGCGCGAGTGGAAGTGCAGGTGACGGCGGACTTATTCGATGCGCAACGCGCCCGTGCCTTGGGGGTACCCGTCAACAGCGCATCATTGTGTGTCACGCGGCGCTACCGCGATGCGACCGGTCAGGTTTTGCTGCTGTCGCAGACGCAGCATCCGGCCGAGCGATTTACTTATGCGTTCGAGTTGCTGCGCGGTGGCGATGGTGCGGCGTGGCTTGCTGCCTGACTACGCGCGAGATCCAGAACCAAAATGCCGAGCACGATGAGTGCGATGCCCGTCCACTGCCAACCCGAGAGGCGTTCGCCGAGCAGAAACCAGGCGAGGATCACGGTGGTGGGCGGACCCACGGTCGACATCACGGCGCCGCGCTGCGCGCCGATCTGACGGACCCCTTCGGCCTGAAACTGCGCCGGAAGGAACATACAGACGACGGCGATCAGGAATAGCAGGCCCCACGCCGGCGTGCTGATGGAGGGCAGCTGCGCTGCACCGCCGATCAGTGCGAAATGCACCACGAGGCATGCGGCCGAGGCGCTCATGGCAACGACCGTAAAGCGCGCGCTGCCCATCAGGCGTGTGTATTTTTCACTGATGATGAAATACACCGCGTAAGACAGCGCCGAACCGATCACGAGCAGAGCGCCCACGAGGTTGGCGCGCAGCTCGACCAGATCGAAACCACCCATGGTGAAAAAGATGCCGAGGTAGGCGAGACCCACGGCACCGAGCACCCGCGCCGATGGTCGCTGACGATCGCGCACAGAGGTGAACAGAACCACCATGGCCGGATAGCTGAAGATCAGCACGCGCTCGATGCTGGCGTCGATCATTGTCAGCGCATGAAAATCGAGCAAGGCTCCGACGTAATAGCAGAGCGCGCCCGCGATCGCGGCAGCGAGCACGGCCGAGGGTGGTGTGCGCCGGATGATGGCGAGCGGTTCGCGCCGCAGGGCAAGCCACCAGAAGAGCGGTACGGCGAGTGTCGCGCGGATGGTAACCAGTGCTTCGACAGTGACGCCCATCGAGTACAACTGCTTGGCGAAGATTCCCTTGGTCGCAAACAGCATGGCGGCCAGGGCCACCGCGATCGTTGCAAGTCGATCGCGCCGCGCGGTCTTATCGGGGCTCACGGGTTCAAGGCTGCGCTGGTGGGTCGGGTATCGGCACTGAATCGGTGCAGCGCCCACAGGCATCCGCCCGCAATGAGGATCTCGCCGAAGTTGTCGAGTTTGAATTCACGTAATCCCGGCATGGCACTGGCCAGCATCAGTGCGCCGCCGGCGAACATCCAGGGGAACCCGCGGCGCAGCCACAGTGCCAGCCCGGCGCCGATGACGACCAAGCAGGTCAGGATAGACGCAATCGGCGGTGAAGATTTGACGACCGCCTGTCCGGCGTAGCACAGCGTATCCGCCGAGACGGCGGTGGAATAGCGGATCAGGTCGAACTCGCACACCGGGTGCAGGCTGTCGCGCCAGAAATGCGGCAGATCGAACATCATGAGAGCCACCGTCAGCGAGCAAAACAGCAGCATGCTGCGTGCCGAGCGCATCGACGGCAGGCCCGCGAGCCGCAGCGCCGAGCCCGCTGCGACGATAAGCCAGCTGCCGAACAACCAGTGCAGCCAGAAGCGGGGCCACGACAGTGCTTCGAGCACGGGGCCGAAGCCGATGAATCGGCCGAGGCCGACGATGAGGTTGTCCCACACCAGACCGAACTGCAGCATCAGCAGCAGCGCCGCCACGAGCAACCCGCGAGTACGCCACAGCCGCCAGCACCACAACCACAAGACCGCCTGAAGGAGGGCTTGTGCGAGGAACAGTTCCGAGTACATGGGCCAAGCGTATCATTCCGAAGGCACCGTTCCAGTCGATCGTTTTTGCAGGAGAGTCAGATGCCGGGTCCGCTGCACGGAATCAAAGTCGTCGAAATGACCAGCGTGGTGCTTGGGCCCTGGGCCTGCCAGATGCTCGGCGATATGGGTGCCGAGATCATCAAGGTCGAGCAGCCGCGGGGCGACAGTAATCGTTCGCTCGGGGCAGCCAACCACCCCGGCATGGCGGCGTTGTATCTCACCTGCAATCGCAACAAGCGCAGCATCGTGCTCGATCTGCGCCTGCCCGGGGCGCGTGACGCGTTGCTCGCACTCGCGCGCGATGCCGATGTGTTCGTGCACAACAACCGACCGCAGGTGATGACCAAACTCGGCCTCGAGTACGCCGATTTCAAAAAGGTCAACCCGCGCATCATCTACTGCGGGGCGTACGGGTATGCCAAACGCGGGCCTTACGGCAAGCTCGGCGCTCTCGATGACTCGATCCAGGCGGCGAGTGGCATCGCCATGCTCAATGAAATGGTGCTGGGCGAGCCGCGTTATCTGCCCACCATCGTCGCAGACAAGACCACTGCCATCACCGTGGTGTACGCCGTGCTGGCGGCGCTTTTTCATCGCGAGCGCAGCGGCGAGGGGCAGGAGATCGAAGTGCCGATGTTCGAGACCATGGTGAACTTCGTCATGGCCGAGCATCTGTGGGGCATGACCTTCGATCCGCCGAAGGGCAAGCCTGGCTACACCCGCCTAATGAGCAAGGATCGAAAACCGTACAAGACCCTCGACGGCTACATCGGCGTACTGCCGTACCTCAACGCGCATTGGGTGAAGTTCTGCGAGTTGACCGGTCATCCGGAGCTTGCCACCGATCCTCGCTTTCTCACCTTGGCCGATCGCGTACGCAACATCGATGCCACCAACCAAACGACGGCACGCATCATCGCCACGCGCACCACGGGCGAGTGGCTGAAAATCTTTGAAGGTTCAGGCATTCCGCATATCGTGGTCAACACGCTCGAGGGTCTCGCCGAGGACCCGCATCTTGTTGCCACCGGCTTTTGGCAGTTCATGGACCACCCGAGCGAGGGGCGGTTGCGGATGGCGTCTTTCCCGGTGAACTTTGCCGCCACGCCCGCTGATATCCGTCGGCCCGCGCCGCGGCTTGGCGAGCACACCGCGCAGTTGCTGCGAGAGGCAGGCCTCGATGAGGCGACCATCGAGGCGCTGCTGTCCTCGGGCGCCGCTATGGGAGAGGAGCAGGCCGCCCAGTCCGTGACGATCGGCGGCGATTGAGCCGCTAGAGACCGTAGACGCGCAGCGCGTTGTCGCGCAGGAACTTGCGCAGCGGCTCCGGGCGCAGATTCAAGGCGAGCACTTCGTCCATGGTTCGCCGGAAGCCGAGCACGGGGAAGTCGGTGCCGAACATCACTTTGTCCTGGCCGTAGGAGTTGATGTACTTCACGAACGCCTCGGGCCAGTACTTCGGGCTGTGCGCGTCCGAGCCGATGAACACGTTCTCGTGCTTCCACGCCATGGCGATCATCTCGTCGGTCCAGGGGATGCCGACGTGGATGCCGATCAACTTCAGCTCCGGGAAGTCGCAGGCGATGCCATCGAGCAGGATCGGTCGGCCGACGCTGCGCATCGGCGCTTCCTTGGCGTACACCATCGACTGGCCCACCTGCATCTGGATGGGGACACCGAGCTCCACGCATTTGGCGTAGAACGGGTAGTACTTGGCGTGATCCGGCGGCAGGTCGAACCAGTGCGGATAGACGTGCGCGCCGATGAAGCCCATGTTCTTCACCGCATCCTCGAGGGCGCGCACACCGTTCATGCCCTCGTAGGGGTCGATCCCGGCCATGGCGTAGAACCGCCCCGGGTACTTCTCGACCGCCCGGGCGATCACTTCGTAGGGCAGATGGAACGAGCCCGGCAGGCCGCGGCGCCCAACCTTCGGGGCGAACAACAAGGCGCGCTCGATGCCGGCGTCCGCCATCTGCGCGAGGTGATCCTCAAGGCTGACGCCCTGCATGTTGGTCTTGGACTTCATCTTGCCCGCGAAAAACTGCTCCTGCCAACCGGGACGGTGGGAGAGGGCTTCTTCGGTCCAGATACCGCTGACGATATCGATGGCAGGGACAGGGGGTAGGGCTGGGCTCACGGCTGGCGGTCTCCGACATTTATAGTGAATCGCTGGCCGCGCCATGATGCCGAAAACGCCGGCGCGCAGCAGTACTGTTGTTATTCAGCAACACTGTTGCCCGGCTAGCGACATTTGCGTTGCGTGCCCGCCCGTCCGCACCGTAGACTGCGCCGGTTTTTTCCCAACTCCTGACCTAAGGACAGACCTGGAGGGTTCATGTTGTATCGCAGCCGGAAGCTTTCCCTGATCAGCGCGGGCGTCATTGCTGCCCTTACCGCTGCTCAGGCTGGTGCGCAGGAAGCGCAACTCGAAGAAATCGTTGTCACGGCCCGTCAGCGCGCGGAGCGCATCGAGGACGTACCCGTGACCATCACGGCCTTCACCGCCAATGAAATCAAGGCGGCAGGCATCGAGCGTCCGCAAGACTTCATCGCCCTCACGGCGGGTGTCTCGCAGGTGCAGACCGCCGAAGCGGGTGACATGCAGGTCAACATCCGCGGCATCAACACGGGTCGCGATGCCGAGACGAACTTCGCGCTCGTCATTGACGGCGTGTTGCAGACCAACCCGAACGCGCTCAACCAGGAGTTGGCGGGCGTTTCGCAGATCGAAATCCTCAAGGGTCCGCAGGGCGCTCTCTACGGCCGCAACGCCGTGGCTGGTGCCATGATCATCAGCACCCGCAAGCCGGGTGATGCCGCCGCGTTCGACGTGAGCGGCGGTTACGGCTCGGACAACAGCTACAAGGCCAGCGTCTACGCCGGCGGTCCGATCGGCGAGGGCACGAAGGGGTCGATCTCGGCCTACACCCGCAAGACCGACGGGCAGTGGAAGAATCTCGATCGCGGTTGCGATGACTGCGTCGACTTCTACGAGGAGACGGGCGTTCAGGGTCGCATGCTGTTCGATGTTGGTGGCGGCGAGGTCGACATCAAGGCCAAGTACTCCAAGATCGACGCGGGTGCGATCAACTTCAACGCCTCGATCGCGCTGTCTGACGCGGCCGCGGGCCTGAACGCTCCGGCGTTCTACGAGGACCCGAACAAGCACAACTTCCGCTACCTCAACAACATCCTGCCGCAAAACGAGCAGGAGAACATCAACCTCTCCATCAAGGGTGAGTGGGATGTGGGCGTGGGCACGCTGACGAGCTACGTCGCGTACAACGACCAGACCAACTACTTCTTGACGGACGGCACGAGCGCCGCGTTCCTGCTGTACGCGCTCAACCCGACTTGCCGCAGCACCAACGATGCCAAGTTGACCAAGCCCGGTTACGAGGCGCCGTTCTTCGGCATCCCCTCGAGCATCTGGCTGACGCCGGCTGGCAACAATGGCGCGGGTTTCACGCCCCCGTACGGCCCGAGCACCTGCGACGGGTACCAGTACCAGCAGCGTGATCAGAAAGACGCCAGCATCGAGCTGCGTCTGACGTCGCCCGGCGACGAAGACGTGCGTTGGGTGGCCGGCCTCTACGCGGCTGACATCAAGCGCCGCGTCGTCGTGTCGCAGGGTTCGGACCTCAACAAGGGTCTGACCGCCACGGCCTTCGTGCCGGCGAGCGGCCTCAACCCCACCGACCTGCTCTACGATGACGACTTTAAGAGCAATGTCTACGCGGCGTTTGGCCAGTTGGCTTTCGACGTCACCGAGCAGCTCGAGCTCGCGCTCGCACTGCGCTATGACAGCGAAGACCGCGCCGTCGACAACAACGTGCCCCGCTGCACCACCACTGACACGGCGAGCTGCCGTGCGCAGACGCCGGATTTCAGCTTCTTCTCGAAGCCGTTCATCAACCCGGCCTACACGGTGACCCCGGCCTTCGCAACGACGGGCATCCCGAGCCGTTCGACGACCTTCAGCCAGCTGCAGCCGAAGTTCTCGGCCAACTGGAAGGCCAACGACGACTTCGCGGTCTACGCCTCCTACGGCTACGGCTTCCGCAGCGGCGGCTTCAACTCGTCGGGTAGCGCCGCCACGGTCAACACCAACTACGGTCGTGCCGGTGGCACGGTGCTGTGCTTGGGGTCGTCCTTCCTGCCGCCCACCTGCGGTGCGAATGCGGTCCTCAACATCACCGATGTGAACGACAAGTACCGCAAGGAAGTGTCGAAGGCGGCGGAGGTCGGCTTCAAGTCGTTCTTCCTCGATCGTCGTCTGAGTGTGAATGCAGCCCTGTACCACACGAAGGTCGAAGACATGCAGTTCTTCAACTTCTTCGCGGGTCCCTTCGGTCTGCTGCGCGTCGTGACCAACATCGACGAAGTGACGATCAAGGGCTTCGAGCTCGACGGTCGCTGGCGCGTCAACAACAACGTGTCGATCTTCGCGGCCTACTCGACGACCGATGGCAACATCGACAAGTACGTTGGCCGTCCGTACACGGCCGGCGGCGAAGTGCCGTACGCGCCGAAGTACACCGGCAACGCCGGCGTCGACTTCGAGCTGCCGTTCGGTGGTTCGGATTGGGTCGTCAACGCCCGCGTCGATGCGTCGTTCGTGGGTGAGACCTGGTTCCACCCGGTCCAGAAGCAGCGCTTGCCGAACCTGTTCACGTACTTCCAGTTCGGGCAGGGCACGTTCGACAAGATGAGCCGCGATGCCTACTACAGCGTCAACGCTCGTGTCGGCGTCAGCAATGGCAAGTTCGGCGTGACCGCTTGGGGTCGCAACATCACGGACGAGAACTACCTGCAGGAAATCATTCCGGCACCGGAGTTCGGCGGTTCGTTCATCCACGACTCGCCGGGCGCAGCCTACGGCATCGATTTCACCTACTCGTTCCGCTAAGCGGGTGATCGACCAGTCAGAGGCCGGGCGACGCGAGTCGCCCGGCCTTTGCTTTTGTCGGGTGTAAACTCTCGCCCGTGAATCGCACCGAAATCGATTTCCCGCCCAAGCACGCGGCGCTGCGCGACGACGTGCACATGCTCGGTGGCCTCGTTGGCGAGGTACTGCGCGATCAGGGTGGCGACGAGTTGTTCGATCTGGTCGAAGGGCTGCGACGCCTGTCCATCTCCGCTCGTCAAGGCGACGCTGCGGCGGCGGCGGAGCTTGAGCAGCATATCCGCGGGAAAGCACCGCCGCTGGCACGTGATCTTGAGCGCGCCTTTTCAATGTGGTTTCAGGCGGTTAACCTCGCCGAGCAGGTGCACCGCATCCGTCGTCGGCGCGCGTATTTTCAGGACGACGCCGAGCGTCCTCAGCCCGGTGGTGTGGGCGATGCTATCGCGCAGCTGAAGGCCGCCGGTCTGTCACTCGAGCAGTTGCTCGAGTTGATCGGTTCCTTGCACATTGCGCCGGTGTTCATGTCGCACCCGACCGAGTCGACGCGACGCACCATCCTGCGCAAGCAACTGCGCTTGGCACAGTTGCTCTACGATCGGCTGAACCCGACGCTGTCACCGTCCGAGCAGCGCTCGTCCATCGGTCGCATCCGCACCGAACTCACCACGGGCTGGCAGACCGAAGATCATCCCCGCCAACGCCTAACGCTGGCCGATGAGCGCGAGCATGTACTCTTTTACCTAGCCGAAGTGCTGTATCGAGTCGTGCCGAATTTCTATGAGGAAATCGCCGATGCCATTGCGCGGCACTATGGTGTCGAGGCTGATTCGATTTCCCTGCCGACCCTTATCCGCTTCGGCACCTGGGTGGGCGGCGACATGGACGGCAACCCGGATGTCCATGCCAAGTCGATGCGCGAAACGCTGGCCCGTCAGCAGCGGGCCATCGTCAACGCCTACTTCACCGAGGTGCAGGATCTGGCGCAAG
>RGWK01000560.1 GCA_010029775.1 Gammaproteobacteria bacterium | reverse complement strand
AGGACGCATGGTCGATCGAGCGCGTCACCATGGCGGTTCTCCGGGTCATCCATGACCTGCCGAAGGACGACCCGCTCGTGCGCAAGCACGGTGGTCATCTCCGTGCAGCCCGTGCAATCGCCGACAGGTTCGACCGTTACGCGGCCCGTCGACCCTCGTTGATCCGATCGTGGGAGGAGGCCCGCCGCACGAACGCCGAGGTCGGCCGTGACAACGCCCAGATGGAGTGGCAGTACGCACTGTGGCGCCGCGTGAGGGACGTCATCGACGTGCCGTCGTGGCCGGCACGCACGCAGGAGCTGTGCGCCGGGCTCGCCGCAGGCCAGGGCATCCCGGGTCTCCCGCCACGGCTGATGGTGGCGGGGGTGGAAACCCTGTCCGTCGCCAACCTCGAGATCCTGCGCGCCCTCGGGAACGTGATCGATGTCGAGGTCATCTGCGTCCAGCCGTCCGCACTGCGCTTGAGGTAGAGGCTGAACTCGGCATTGTCGAGCCGGAGCTCGTCGTAGGGCGAATCGTCGAGAATCTTGAGGATGGACTGGATGTCCTGATGATTCAGCGTCATGGCTTGCGCTGGCCTCCCATGATCTTGAAGATGTGGTCGAAAGGCCTGGCGGCAGGGGCGGCGACCGGTGCCCGGTCCTTGCTGGCCCACACGGTCTCGGGGCGACTTTGCAGCAACAGCACGCTGCCTTGCTGGTCAATGGCCCACTCGATGTCCTGGGGTTTGCCGTAGTGCTGCTCGACCTGGCGGGCGATCGCCACAAGACGCTTGATCTGCTCGTCGCTGAGGCAGGGCTGGTTGCGCAGTTCTGCCGCCACTTCCTGTTCGTGCACACCGCCGCCATCGGCGGGCAGGTGGGCGATGTGTTTGTCGCCGATATCGCGCCGCGTGATTTCCCCGGTGATCTTGTTGATCACGAACTTGTCGGGCGTCACCTCGCCACTGACGATGCTGGAGCCAAGTCCCCAACTGCCTTCCAGTGTCACGACCGAGCGATCACCGGTGGTGGGACTGCGCGTGAACATCACACCAGAGCAGCGCGAATTCACCATGCGCTGGATCACCACGGCCATTGC
>RGWK01000559.1 GCA_010029775.1 Gammaproteobacteria bacterium | reverse complement strand
TCGTTGCGCGCAACTCGAGGCCGCGATGCACATGGGTGTGGAATCGGCTGGCGAGCACGGCAAGATCCCGATGTTCCTGCGGGACGCGCAATCGGCGGCAAAGCGTTTCGATCGCCGGAATGCCACGGGCCTCATGATCAATGTGTCGCGGCCACTGCTCGCGCGGCGTGAGCGCCTTGCCGAGATCGTGCATCAAGACGGCGAAGCGAACGCTGACCGGCGCGGCGCGTGCAGCAGCCACCTGCAGCGCGAGCAGCACGTGTTCGCCTGTGTCGACTTCGGGGTGCCATTCGGGGCGCTGTGGCACGCCGAAGAGTGCATCGATTTCCGGCAGCACGATGCGCAAGGCGCCGCACTCGCGCAGCAATTCGATGCCGGCGCGGGGCGTCGCTTCGCCCAGCAGGCGCTCGAGCTCGCGCCATACTCGCTCGGGAACCAGTGCATCGAGTTCGCCCGAGGCGCTCATCTGACGCATTAATTCCAGCGTCTCAGGCGCCACGCGGAAACCAAGGTGTGCAAAGCGCGCGAGAAAGCGCGCGATCCGCAGGATGCGCACCGGGTCTTCGACGAAGGCTGGGGAGACGTGGCGCAGCACGCGCTGTTCGAGATCGGCCCGTCCCCCATGCGGATCGATCAGCCTGCCATCCGCGGCCTGGGCCATGGCGTTGACAGTCAGGTCACGTCGGGCGAGATCTTGTTCGAGGGTCACATCGGGTGCGAACTCGGTGACGAATCCGCGATAACCCGGTCCGGTCTTGCGCTCGAGACGCGCGAGCGCATATTCCTCGCGGCTTTGCGGGTGCAAAAACACCGGGAAGTCACGGCCGACGGGCGTAAAGCCCCGGGCCTCGAGCTCTTGCGGAGTGGCGCCGACCACCACCCAGTCGCGTTCGGCGACGGGGCGGCCCAGCAGTGCGTCGCGCACTGCGCCACCGACGAGATAGATGTCCACGCGCTGATGTTAGCGCAAGCGTGCCGGCAGTTAGGTTGTTGGCAGTGAGTACGTCGGCCGCAAACGCCAACGCCGCAGGGTCAGCGACCGGCGGCGCGGCGCCAGCGATCGGCGCTTTGGGCACCGAG
>RGWK01000558.1 GCA_010029775.1 Gammaproteobacteria bacterium | reverse complement strand
CATGGACCGCGTCGATGCACTGCTGGCCAGGCTCGACGCGATCGTGGCCAAGGAGGTACCCGCGCTCAACGCGCTGCTCGCGCGCGCGCAGGTGCAACTACTGGGCGCCTGATCGAACTGATCAGGACGCTGCGTCGGCCCGGCTGCGCTGCAGCAGCCGGCGCAGCGACGAATACGCGGCATCGAGCACGAACCAGGTCAGCAGGAAGCCGCCGGTTTCGAGCAGGAAGCTGTGGAA
This sequence comes from Gammaproteobacteria bacterium, assembly GCA_010029775.1. GTDB lineage: Bacteria > Pseudomonadota > Gammaproteobacteria > Steroidobacterales > Steroidobacteraceae > UBA964. The sequence continues at coordinate 842 of RGWK01000558.1, read as the reverse complement.
CTTGTAGAACAGCTCGGCAATCACCAGCGCCACAAAGAACGGCGGTACCTGCTCGAGGGCCAGTTGGCGCAGCGTCAGGCGGCGGATCAGGTCGTACATCGTGGTGTCTCCGTGTTGTGTGAATCGAACCTGCCACCGATCTTGCAGCAAGTGCGCCGCTGCGATCATTCGCGCAGGTGACAGGCCACCCAGTGCCGTTGCCCTGCGTCACCCACCGGGCGCAGCAAGGGCTTTTCGGCGCTGCACCGCGCGGTCGCGTGCGGGCAGCGCGTGTGGAAATGGCAGCCCGAGGGCGGATGGATCGGGCTCGGCACATCGCCTTGCAGCATGATGCGCTTGCGCTGCACCGTCGGATCGGGAATCGGCACCGCCGACAGCAGCGCCTCGGTGTAGGGGTGCTGCGGTCGCGAATAGAGGTCGCGCGCATCGGCAATCTCGACGATGCGGCCGAGGTACATCACCGCCACGCGGTCGCTGATGTGCTCGACCACCGACAGGTCGTGCGCAATGAAGATGTAGGTCAGGTTGAAGCGTGACTGCAGGTCTTCGAGCAGGTTGATCACCTGCGCCTGGATCGACACATCGAGCGCCGACACCGCTTCGTCGCACACCACCAGCTTGGGCTTGACCGCCAGCGCACGCGCAATGCCGATGCGCTGGCGCTGCCCGCCCGAAAACTCGTGCGGATAGCGGCGCATGTGGTCGGCGTTGAGCCCCACGGTTTCGAGCAGCTCGACGATGCGCGCCTCGTATTCGGCGCGGGACGAGGTGAGCTGGTGAATCGTCAGCGCCTCGCCAATGATCGCACCCACCGTCATGCGCGGGTTCAGCGATGCATACGG
>RGWK01000557.1 GCA_010029775.1 Gammaproteobacteria bacterium | reverse complement strand
TATTCGTCGGCAGCGTCAGATGTGTATAAGAGACAGCGGCTGAAGTAATAGACGGCCTGACGGACGCAGATCTCGAGGTTGATGAGGTTCTGCTGCTGGCCGCCGGTGAGGTTGCGACCCAGCGCATGGGCCGAATACAGCATGCCGGGCACGCTCATCCAGCCGAACGCGCCGGTGATCAACGACGCCTTGGTCAGGCGCTTCGAAGCGCATTCCTCGCAGAAGACGCCCCAGATGTTCGTCTTGTACGAACCGATGAGGTAGCTGACTACCTGGGTGTACTTGATGTGACGGAGTTTCGGCGAAACACACCCGCAATCCACGCAGGTGTAAGGTTCGACGACGAAGTCGGGGCGAGATGCCGACGCGGCGCCCGGGGTCGCGGTCGGCCGCTGGGGAGACCCCGTCTGGTCATAAGCCGCCCGCTGCGAAGGATCCGAGAGCACGCCATACGCCTCGTTGACCGCTTGGAAGGCCGCCGTGGTGTCCTGGCCTCGGTTGAGGTCGGGATGCAACGCCTTGGCCATGGCCCGGTAGGCCTGCTTGATCTGCTCCTGGGACGCCGTCGGGGCGACCCGGAGGATGCGATAATACCCGCGAGGATCGGCGCTCATCTCAGTGACGGCTGCAGCGGTCGAAGGCGAAGACGATCAGCCCGAGGATGACGATCGGCCAGAAGCAAGCCTTGGGGACCCAGATGCCGCGACGGGGTGTTTTAAGGGACATCGCACGAGTTTTCAGGCCCTGCCCCGGATCGCAACCCATAATTATATTGTAATCTAAAATAATTAACTCGTTGACCATCGGGAATCGTACACCGAGATAAGTGGCATGAAATACGCCGCTCTCCTGTTCACCCTGTCCGCCTTGGCCATCGCCTCCTCCGCTCCGCAGTCGGGCGACACCTGCCACCGTCACGACTCCGAGGCTTACATGCCTTCGCAGTGTCCTTTCGTAAATACCACCACCGGGTTCCGTTGCATGGGCATCCCTCTTCCGAACGGCATCTCCATCGCCGGGGACAAATATCGCTGCACGAACGGACACACTTGGGTCGTCTCGAGTCGCTGACGCGCAAGGC
>RGWK01000556.1 GCA_010029775.1 Gammaproteobacteria bacterium | reverse complement strand
TAACCGGCGCCGCCGCGGCCGTCGGTGACGCGGTAGGTGCCGGCGCTATGCCAGGCCATGCGGATGAAGAAGGGACCGTAGTGACCGTAGTCGGCCGGCCACCATTCCTGCGAATCGGTCATGAGGGCGGCGAGGTCCTTGCGCAGGGCCTCGAGGTCCAGCTTCTTGAACTCTTCGGCGTAATTGAAGCCCGGGGTGAGCGGATCGCTCTTGGAGGAGTTCTGACGCAGGATGTTCAGGTTGAGCTGATTCGGCCACCAGTCGCCGTTGTTCATCGCGGCGGCGGCGGTGTGGCGGTTTTGAGGGGCCAGGTGGCCCATCACGGGGCATTTGGAGATGTCGGACATGGGTGTGAGGGAGAGTATGGAGTATCGAGTATGGAGTATGGGGGAAAGTTAGCGCTTCTTCTGGCAGGCGGGGCAGGTGCCCCAGTAGATGACTTCGGCTTCGTCGATCTTGAAGCCGTGGTGCGAATGCGCCTTGAGACACGGGGCTTCGCCGACCGCGCAGCAGACGTCTTCGGTGCGTCCGCAGGAGCGACACACGAGGTGGTGATGGTTGTCGCCGATGCGGTCCTCGAAGCGCGCCGGCGAGTCGGCCGGCTGGATGCGGCGGATGATGCCTTTATCGGTGAGGACGTTGAGGACGTTGTAGACCGACTGGCGGGAGATCGTGCCGATGTCGGCTCGCACGCTCTCAGCCAGGTCGTCGGCGGTGGCGTGCGGATGACGGGAGACGGCCCGGAGGACGGCGAGGCGCTGCGCCGTGACGGGCAGGTCGTGCTGTCGAAGGGTGGCTTCCGGGTCGCGCATCGACCCCGAACAAGACCGAGTTTTGGACTTTGTCAAAAACTATGACCAAAAGTTATCCCCCTTGCCGGCCGAGGGTTTGTTCAGCGTTTCGCCTTCGCGGGGGCGCCCGCCCATTCGACGGGCAGGTTGGCGGCCTTGAGCTGGTCACGTACCAGCGGATACGGGACGTCTTGCACGGCGATGCCATCCCGGGCGGCGATGCCGGCGGCCATCGCGGCGGCCTGTCCGAGCTGCATGAACACCGGCTCCATGCGAATCGAACCATGGGC
>RGWK01000555.1 GCA_010029775.1 Gammaproteobacteria bacterium | reverse complement strand
GGAGCGGCGTCACAACCTCGACTCGATCATGGCGCGGCACGGGCTCGAGTGCTCCACCCGGCACCGTGCGCTGCCCGATGCCCAGGTGCTTGCGCAGTTCTGGCAGCGCCTTCGAGCGCAGTGGTCGCCGCAGCGCCTGGATGAGGCACTTGAGCGCATCGGCCAGCGGCCCTCATTGCCGTCGCAGTTGCCCGCCGATCTGCTCGACGATCTGCCCGAGAGTGCCGGTGTCTACCGTTTTCACGGCGAGCAGGACGCCTTGTTGTACGTGGGCAAGGCCAAGAATCTGCGCGAGCGCGTGCTGTCGCACTTCATGTCGGCGGGTCGAGACGCCAAGTCGCAGCGGCTCAGCACCCAAGTGCGCCGCATCGAGTGGACGGAGACCGCGGGCGAACTCGGCGCGCTGCTGCTCGAATCCAAGCTCGTTCGCACGCAGCAGCCGGTGTACAACCGGCGGTTGCGTGGCAACGCTGAGGTCTGGAGTTGGCAGTTTGCCGAGGCGCAGGATACTCCGCAGCTGCAGCCGCTCGAGGGGCCCTTGCCCAGCGAGGGCGATTTCTTTGGGCTTTATCCAAGTGCGCGACAGGCGCGCACGGCACTCACCAAAATCGCCCGGGAGCAGCGGTTGTGTTTGCGCAGGCTTGGGCTCGAGGCGAGTGGCGGAGGGTCCTGTTTCGGTTACCAGCTCGGGCGCTGCGCGGGCGCCTGCGTGGGCGCGGAGTCACCGGCCAAGCATGCGCTGCGCGCCAAGCTCGCCCTCGCGCCGCTGAAGCTGCGAGCGTGGCCGTACTCAGGCGCTGTGGCCATCGAGGAGAAGGACGCGCTCGGGATCCGCCATTGGCACGTGGTCGATGGTTGGCAGTACCTCGGTACTCATGTGCTCGAGGCGGGCAGCGAGCCGCCGCTGGCGCTCGACTCGAGACGCGAGGGCTTTGACGCGGATACCTACCGCATCCTGGTGCGTCATCTGAAACCGGGTGCGCGTGGCGTGCGGCCCTGGCCGCCTGCGGTCGCCCCGTGGGATACGCCGTGAGTACCACGGTGCCTCTGCTGCCGCTCGTGGTCAGTGTGCCGCGCGGGTTTGGTGATCTGCTCGCCGAGGAGCTGCG
>RGWK01000554.1 GCA_010029775.1 Gammaproteobacteria bacterium | reverse complement strand
ACCATTCGCGTCACCGCCACCAACTCAAAGAGTCCTTGCCTTGTCCAGCCCATCCTGACCCCTCCGCAACATAACTCGCCGCACCACGCACAACGTTATCCACAGTGAGCTCAAGTTGAGCACGGAGGAGCAATGACTACGCCGTCTGCTGATGCGACCGTCCTTGCCCTCGATCTCGGCGGGACGCAGGTTCGTGCGGCAGTCGTGCGCGCCGATGGTTCTCGCATCGGTCGTGCTGCGAACGTAACGCCCGTGAGCAGTGGCCCCGCCGCCATCGTCGCCGCATGCATCGGCACGCTCCAACAGGCACGGGATGCTGCACGAAGCGAAGATGCCGCCGCTGTCGCTCGACTGGTCGGTGTCGGCATCAGCGCGCCCGGCCCAATTGATCCGTGGCGCGGGATCGCCGTCGAGCCCGCCAACCTCGGCCCCAACTTTCCGGGCACCGATCTGGCCGGACCGATCAGCGCGGCACTCAACCTGCCCACGCTGCTCGAGCACGATACGAAGGTGGCGATCCTCGGCGAACGTGCGTTCGGCGCAGGTCGCGGCATCGATGATCTGCTCTACATCACGATCAGCACCGGCCTCGGGGGCGCGGTGATCAGCAGCGGGCGACTCTACACAGGACCTGACGACACGGGGATTGAGATCGGCCACGCCCCGATCACGCTCGACGGACCACGCTGCACCTGCGGCGGCATCGGACACCTTGAGGCACACGCCTCGGGCGTCGCACTCGCACGCACGGGGGGCGAGGCTGCGGCCAGTGGCGCGAGCCCCTGGCTCGCCGCGTGGCTGGCTGCGCATCCGAAGGGGCGGGTCAGCGCCAAGGAGGTCTCTGAGGCTGCGGCGGCAGGGGACCGAGTTGCCCAAGACTTGATCAATCACGCGCTCCTGGCGATCGGTCGGGCGGTCGCCGGGTTCGTCAATGTGTTCAATCCGACCCGCATCATCATCGGCGGCTCCTTCGCCGAGGCGCACTGGATGGCGCTCCATTCGCGTATTCAGGGTGAGATCGGCGACAATAGCTTCAAGGTTCCAGGACGGAGAGTTTCCGTACACCCCGCCGAACTCGGTGGGGACGTGAGCCTGGCGGGCTGCCATCCG
>RGWK01000553.1 GCA_010029775.1 Gammaproteobacteria bacterium | reverse complement strand
TTCCCCACGGGGTTGAAATTGTTGCATAGTCTCGCGATGTCGTCGTCCAGCCCCCTGATCGCGAGCCACGCGGCCCTTGAGGATCTGCGCGGTCGCCTTGACGGCGTGCCAGCCATCGGCATCGATACCGAGTTCCTGCGTGAACGCACCTACCGTGCCGAACTGTGTCTGCTGCAACTGACGACGCCCCAGGGGCCCGTCTGCGTCGACCCGCTGGCGCTCGGCGAACTCGAACTGCTGCGTGGCTTGCTCGGTGCCGAGGGGCCGCTGAAAGTGCTGCATGCCGCGCGTCAGGATCTGGAGGTGCTGGCACCGCTCGTCGGTGCCGTGCGGCCCCTGTTCGACACGCAGGTCGCTGCCGCCCTGGCGGGCCACCCCGCGCAGGTGGGCTACGCCGAACTCGTGCGCCGTTTGCTCGAGCGCGAACTGCCCAAGGCGCACACGCGCACCGACTGGTCGCGTCGCCCGCTCTCGCCCGAGCAGGTCGACTATGCGCTTGATGACGTCCGCTATCTGCTGCCCCTGCGGGAGCGGCTGACTGCCGACATCGAGTCGCTCGGACGCAGCGAATGGCTGGCCGAAGAACTCGCTGCACTCGAAGCACCCGCAGGGCTCGGCGTCGATCCGGAATTGGCCTGGCAACGCTTCAAGGGCGTGGAGAACTGGGATGCGGGGCGGCTCGCCCTGCTGCGCGCGCTCGCCGCATGGCGTGAACGACGGGCCATTGCCAAGAACCGACCGCGCGGCTGGATCCTCGACGATGGCGTACTGCGTGAACTCGTGCAGCGCGTGCCGCGCGACCGCGCCGCTCTCGGCAGCATCAACGAGATGCCCGAAGGCGTGGTGAAGCACTCCGGTGATGAACTGCTGGCGATGATCGAAGCCGTCGGCATCAGCGATCCGCCGCCACCACTGCCACGCCGCGAGCGACCGGATCCGCAGTTCGTGGCGCTGGTGAAGCGCTTGGCCGAGGTGGTGCAATCTTCAGGGCGCGAGTTGAATCTCGCTCCGGAGGTGCTGGCCACGCGGCGTGATCTCGAAGAGATCGCGCGCGGTGCAGAACCCGAGGTCGTATTGCAGGGCTGGCGCGTCAGCGTGCTCGCCGACCGT
>RGWK01000552.1 GCA_010029775.1 Gammaproteobacteria bacterium | reverse complement strand
CGTCTACTGGAAACTGCTCAAGCCGCTGGGTGAGGCCGTTCGCGACCGCTACCCGGCGGCTGAACTGTCGATCGTGACCAATGGGTCGCTCCTCGATGACGAGAAACTCGCGTGGGTTGAAGACCTGGACATCGGGATCGGCCTCTCCCACGACGGCCCAGCGCAGGCGCATCGTGGCCCGGACCCACTTGATGACCCGGTAACGCTCAAGAATATCCAGCGCTGGGTGTCACGCCGGATGCCGATCAACCGGATGAGCTTCAACACGGTGCTCCACCGGCACAACGATTCGCTCAAGGCAGTGCGCAAGTTCTTCGCTGAGCGACTCGATCTGCCGGCACAGGCGATCGTGCTTGCCACCGAGGAAATCATGCTGCCATACGACACGGCTGGGCTGGCTCTGTCTTTGACTGGGCACGACCACGCGCGCTACCGGCACCGGCTTTTCTGGGAACTGGCGACAGGCTCTGCCATGGCCGTCGGTACGCTGCGCGACAAGGTGGATGAGTTCCTTCGCGCGCAGGCCGAAAGTCGGCCGCTGGCTTCGCTCGGCCAGAAATGCGGCATGGATCGAGATGAATCGATCGCAGTCGACATGAAGGGCAACGTCACAACCTGCCAAAACATGAGCGCGCTGACGCATCACAAGGTGGGCCACGTCGAGCAGTTCGACGAAATCCGGCTGGACACCGCATACCACTTCAGCACGCGCAGCGAATGTCCGCGCTGTCCGGTGGTGCAGTTGTGCAAGGGTGCGTGCCTCTTTCTTGAAGGGCAGTTCTGGACGACCGCCTGCGACAACGCCTTCACGCACAACCTGGCCGTCTTGGCTGCAGCGATCTATTACCAGACCCAGGGCTTGATCCTCACGCGGATCACGGCCGACTGTATCCGTCGCGACGGCATCACCTCGTTGGAGGTGATCGATCTCGGGTTCGTTGAAAGCAACGGCGACATGGCAACCGTCGCACCACCACCGCGGGTGTCTAAGCCGTTCCCCGTTCAGGTCGTCGCCGCCTGACCTAACCGATTCCCCGTCCCGCCCGCCTGGCTCACGCCAGAGCGGGCTTTTTCTATTTGGAGAAGACCATGACCGATGACACCCAGAGC
>RGWK01000551.1 GCA_010029775.1 Gammaproteobacteria bacterium | reverse complement strand
TCTTCGAACGATGCCAGCGCTTAAGCGCGAAGCAGATCGATGGTGGCGCGCAATCGAAGCGGCGCGCGCTAATCCCACCGTTACCAAACCCGCTCCGAGTGATGGACCTCCGGCACAGATCCGAATTTGGCGCGAACGAGCACCGATTGCTTACGCCCGACTAACCCATGCGCGCCACGCCTTAAGTGAGACTGCGCAAGCCATCGAACTTCCAGTAGAGAACCTTCTCTCCCCGGATCTCGTCCGAAGATTCTGTTGGCAGGACCCGCCGCCCGGTGGGCGAAGTGAGGGCGAGGTGGCCCAATTCCTCCGCCAGCATGGCGCGCGGGCATGGCAGATTGCCTTCACCGCCCCGCTCTTGCTCGCCATCGAGAGCGAGAGCACGCCACTGAGCGCCACTGAGCCTGATGAGCCACCACATTCAGAGAGCGCTTCCGAGGTGAGCCATCTCTCATGAATTACGCAACAGATTAGTTGCGTAATTACCTTGTGGCATTTACGCTCTCCCCATGCTCAGTAATTTCCTCGTTGGAATTCGCGAAGGTCTAGAAGCGGCGCTCATCGTTGGCATCTTGATCGCCTACATCGTCAAGGTTGGTAACCGTAAGCACTTAGCGGCAGTCTGGGCTGGCGTTGCCGCCGCTCTCGCAGTGAGTTTTGCCACCGGCGGTTTCCTCGCCTTTACCTCTGCTGAACTCTCCGAACGTGGCGAGCAACTCTTTGCCGGAACGACTTCGCTCCTGGCAGTAGGTCTCGTTACCTGGATGGTCTTCTGGATGAAGAGCGCAGCGCGCGGCCTCCGCGAAGAGCTCCACGGAAAAGTCTCCACCGCACTCGTAACTGGCCCGATAACTCTCGCCTTAGCTGCTTTTTTTGCGGTCGTTCGTGAAGGGCTCGAAACCTCGGTCTTTGCTTACGCAAACTTTCGCACGGCAACGTCAAATAGCGCACCAGCGCTCGGTTTGACCCTCGGTTTGGTTTCAGCGGTTGCGCTCGGTTGGCTGATCTATCGACGAGCAATCACTATCAACCTCAGTAAGTTCTTCACCATCACCGGCGTTGCGCTCGTCGTTATCGCCGCTGGAGTTCTTGCCTATGGTGTCCACGAATT
>RGWK01000056.1 GCA_010029775.1 Gammaproteobacteria bacterium | reverse complement strand
GAGGTGTAGGGAAACGCCGGGTACAGATGCTGACCCTGATCGTCCACGCCCTCGCGAAACGCCCGCACAAATTGCGCCAGCGTCCAACGGCCGATCCCGGCTTGCGGATGGCTCGTGATATTGGTCGAGTAGATCACGCCGAAATCGGTGGTGAACGGCAAGCCACCCTCGTAGGGCTTGCCACCCGAGCGCGTGTGGCAGGTCTGGCAATTGGCTGCCGTGGCGAGGTAGCGCCCGCGGGCGGTTGCATCCTGCGCCAGCGCACTTGCTCCTTCGGTCATGGCGGCGATCAGTACTGCCCCGAACACGAAGAGCCGACGCCAATCCGCCCATGCCTTGATCATTGTGATATCTGCCCACCCTCGGAAACTTGATCCATTCTAGGTCGCAGCAGGAACCTGCGTGGGCCCTCAGTCGCCATGTCCACACCGTAAACCGTGGTAACCAAGCCGGCGGCGGATGGCGCCTGCGGGGCTACACTCGAAACGAGTTGGCGGTTTTGCCAGCCATTACCGATCCTGAAGGGGGGTCATCATGTTTTCGAAGATCATTCCTGTCGCCTTGCTCGCCTTGGGCTTGCTGCCCGGAAATGCCGCAGCCGCCTCGCTGGCGGGCGAAATACGTTACGGCAGCAAAACGCCGGTCGTACCGATGGCCGAGTGGGAAATCCGCCAGACGGGGCGTGGCGAGCAAACCGGTGCACGCATCCTGATTGCCGCGGGTGACAAGGAACTCGCCAAGGCGCCGGCCAACGCCGTGCGCTACGACTCACAGACTTTCACTTTCCCGAGCGGCGAGATCCGCGTGCTGACGTTCCGCAAGGCGGCCGGGGGCGTGCTGCACCAGATCACCAGTGAAACCCAACTCTTCGTGGCGAGCGGTTCCGCGTCGGTGGATGTCGCCGGTGCGCGCACCGAGTTGCAGAGCGGCGATGTCGTCAACCTGCCGAGCGGCGTGCTGCGCAGCGGAGCCGCGGGAGCCGAGGACACCACCGTCATCCTCTACACGATCAAGAGCACAGTGAAGGATCCCAAAGCCGTGGTCGTGCGCGGCAAGGACAACCCGCCCGCGGTTATCGAGGCTGGCGAAAAGGCGGGCGAAGGTCCGGCCAAGGTCAGCGTGCAGCGCTATGCCTATGACGGCAACTCCATCCGCGTGGCCCGCTTGTCAGGCCCGGGTCGCAACGCCACCGCCGTGCCGAAAGTCGATGCCTTGATCTACCTGCTCTCGGGACGCATGAACCTGCATCTTGGTGACGAAGTGTTCGAAGTGCGCGCGGGCGATGCACTGCGCGAACCGGCGGGCATTCCGGTGTACTGGGACATCCTCGAGCCCTCCTCGTTCATCGCCACGAACGGAGTGGCGCCGTGATCCGTATGAAGACCTTTGGCATGGATGCCAATGGTCGATCCACCTGGACGGTCACCGAGATCCCCTTTCGTGAAGTGACGCCGCTCTATGCGGAAACCGCGAAGCAGGACGGCGCGTATTGGGGCATTTCGATCAATCAGCCGGGCGAGCCCGTAGGCGGCGGGCCGAACGAAATGCACCTCACCAACCAGCCGCGCATGGTGTGGGCGATGTCGGGGCAACTCGACAACACGTTGCAAAGCGGTGAGGTCCGTCGCTCGGGGATGGGCGAAGGCGTGGTCGTTACGGGACCGAGCCTGCATCACTCTTCGTTCGCGCGAAGCCGCGAACCGGTGATCACGTTGAGCCTGACCTTCCCCGGTACCAACGTCTACGAGTTCAAGAAGTGAGGCCGCGCCCATGAAATTCGTCAATATCGATGTCGACGAACACGGTCACTCGTTCTTCAAGGACGTCGACCTGCCGCAGTACGGCACGGCCCAGCGCATCTCCTCGAAAAACCAGAACGTCCTGTACTGGAAAATGGGCCTCGCCAAACCCGGTCACAAGGTGGATTTCGCCACCGTGCCCGACCTGATGTTCATGGCGGTGTTCTCGGGACAAATCAATTTCACCGTCAGCAACGGCGACACGCGGCACTTCGTGCGCGGCGACATGCTGACGCTGTGGGACACGCGCGGTCAGGGACACAAGATCGAGGTGGTCGGCGAGGAACCCTGTCACTTCCTCATGGTGGCGCTGCCCGACAAGGGCGAGTTCAACTAAACCGAATTCGGCGGCCGACGCGCCTTAGGCGCGTCGCACGCTGAACTCGAGTCCGTTCTTGCGCAGCGGCAGACTGCGGTAACGCTTGCCCGTTGCCGCGAATATGGCGTTGGTGAGCGCTGCCGCCACCGGCGGAACGCCACCCTCGCCCACACCGCCGATGCGGTGATTGGTCTCGAGCAGCACGATCTTGACCTGCGGCATTTCCGTGATGCGCAGCAAGGACTGGTCGTGGAAGTTGGAGTTCTGCACCTTGCCGCCCTCGATGCTGATCTCGCCATCGAGAGCCGCGCAGAGTCCGTAAGAAATACCGCCCTCGAGTTGCGCTTCGACCGTGCCCGGATTGAGCACGGGTCCGCAGTCATACACGCAGGTCACGCGCTCGATGCGGATCGACGAACCCTTCGATGACACCTCGAACACCTGACCGCAGATGCTGCCGAAACCGGTGCTCAGTGCCACGCCACGTCCGCTGCCCTTCGGCAGCGGCGAGGACCAATTCGACTCTGCAGCCAAACGCTCGAGTAAGGCGAGCGCGCGCGGATTCTTGCCCAACAACCCGCGACGGAATTCGAGCGGATCACGCCCGGCAGCGTGCGCCAATTCATCCATCATCGATTCGGCAAAGAAACCATTCTGTGAGGCACCGACGGCACGCCAGAAACCGACCGGCACGGGCGCAGACAGTTCGACCCAGTCGGCCCAGCGGTTCGGCATGTCGTACTCGACCGGGATGATGCCGAAAGCCGAAGAGAAGTCCGGCATCTTTGGGTCGGGCCGCATGCCCTTGTACCCGAGCAGCGACTGCCCGGCAGTGCGACCGTGCACGGCAAGCACTCGACCTTCGCGATCGACGCTCGCGCGATAACGCGCCGAATGTGCAGGCCGATAGAAATCGTGCTGCATATCCTGTTCGCGGGTCCAGATGAGGTTGATCGCACGCCCCGGCACGGCCCGCGCGACGCTTACGACCTGGCGAACGCTATCGAGCTCCCAACGACGGCCGAAGCCGCCACCACCAAACACCACATCGACACGCACTTGCTCAATGGGCAGTTTGGTGAGTTGCGCCGCCAGCCGGCGCGCGAAATCCGGTTGCTGCAGACCGCCCCACACCTGGCACGAATCCGCCGTGACTTTGGCAACGCAGGACTGCGGCTCCATAGTCATGTGTGCGAGATAGGGCACCTCGTAGTACACGTCGATTTTTTTGGCATCGGTGCGCTGCAGCGCCGCTTCCACGGCAGCGCGATCGGCCGGTACTCGCTGCGGCGGGTTGGAACCCGTCACGACGAGCGGCAACTCGATGGCCTTCGCATCGTCGGCAAGAGTGCGACGAATCGAGGCGCTGAGTCCGGCAGAGGACAAGCCGCGCAGATCCCGCATCCTCGAGCGGCACCACGGCCACCACGCCCTTGCGCGAACTGACGCTTGCCGCGTTGAAGCTCTTCAAGGAGCCGCGCAGCGATTGCGAACGACGCAACGCCGCAAACAGCATGCCGGGCTCGCGAACATCGACCGCGAAGAGTGCCGACCCATCGACCTTCGACGGCGTGTCTTTGCGCACATGGCGACGTCCCGTCAGCCGCAGCGCCGCAGCGTCCTTCAGTTTGGGCTTTGCCGGCACCGGCAGCACCGCCGCATCAGCCGCAAGTTCACCGAAGCCGATCGACCGACCGCTCGCGGCGTGCAATACGCGGCTGCGCTCCGTCGTCAGCGTCTCCGGCGCGACATTCCAACGCGTCGCTGCGGCGGTGATCAGCATCTCACGGGCGGCCGCGCCCACTTGGCGCAACGGCTCGCGGTACGCAACGATCGAGTCACTGCCCCCAATGCGCTGCCGCTGGTTGGCGGGGTTGGCAAAGGCGAGATTGGCGTGCGGCAGCACCACCGTGACGCGGTCCCAGTCAGCGTCCATTTCGTCGGCGATGATCATCGCCAACGTGTCGAAAATGCCCTGACCGATCTCGGTCTGCGGGCTGACGATGCGCACCTCGCCGCCCTCGAGGATTTCGACGTAGGCCGCAAACGGGCTGCCTGCAGCGGGTTTCTTCGCGGGTGCGGCGGCCGTCTCGGTCGGTTCGTGCGCGAACACGCCCTCCTTGAGGAGCAGTGCACCGGATGCGCCAACCATCACCGAGACGAGAAAACGGCGGCGCGGCAAAGTGTCGTCGGCTGCTGAATCGTGGACGGAGGTCACGGTGGTGGTCTCACTCGATGAAATGACTGTGCGATTATAAGCAGGCTCAAGGGGGGACAAATGAGCTTATCGAAATGCTGGCGCGTCGTGGTCGTCGCAGCCGCGTGGAGTGCACTCGGCGCCACCGCAGCGGCGGAGGCCCCCGGCGATTGGCCGGCCTTCGGCAATGATCCGGGGGGTAGCCAATTTTCCCCGCTACGGCAGATCACTGCCGCCAACGTCGGCAAGCTGAAGGTCGCTTGGATCCACCGCTCGGGTGATGTGGCCCGCAAGGGCGATCCGCGGGGTGCTACCGCGCTCGAGGCCGTGCCCATCCACGCCAACGGCATGCTGTACTACTGCACGCCCTTCAACCGCGTGATTGCACTCGATCCGGCGACGGGGCGGCAGAAGTGGGCGTTCGATCCGCATGCGGCGCAGGACGGCGCTGCAGCCCTCATTTCAACGCCGCGGCGCAGCGGCATCTGCCGCTCGGTGGCCTACTGGCAGGCCACCCAGCCGCAAGCCGGCAAGGCCTGCGAAAAACGCATCTTCAAGGGCGATGTGCATGGTCATGTCTTTGCCATCGATGCCGACACGGGGCGTAGCTGCCGCGACTTCGGTGCCGAACGCGGCCACCCCGGCTACGTCACCCACGCCGACTTCGACTCGCGCGGGACGGGCGACAACTCCCGGGGCATGACCTCGGGGCCGCTGGTCATCGGCGATCTCGTCGTGGCGACGGCCGGCGCGCGCGACTCGCTGACCGATGCCAACAACGGGTTCGTGCGGGCCTTCGATGTACGCAGCGGCGAGTTGCGCTGGGAGTTCGACCCGATCCCGCGCGAGCATGCACACGACACGGGCGCCGCGAATGTCTGGTCGACCCTGAGCGCCGATCCCGAGCGGGGCTTGGTCTTCGTGCCGACCACCAACCCATCGCCCGACTTCTACGGTGCGCGACGCCAGTTCGACATTCCCTACGCCGATGCCACCGTGGCATTGTCCGCCGCCACCGGCGAGCCCGTCTGGCATTTCCAGGCTACGCGACATGACCTGTTCGATTTCGATCTGCCCGGTCATCCGCTGCTGGTCGATATCCTGCATCAGGGTCAACGTGTGCCGGTGGCGATCCAGCAGACCAAGCAGGGCCGGGTATTCGTATTCGATCGCGCGAGCGGCCGATCACTGTTCCCGATTGAGGAAAGAGCGGCGCCGGCCTCGGACATCCCGGGAGAACGCACTGCACCGACGCAGCCGTTCCCGCTGCTGCCTGAACCGTTCTCCCGCCAGACCTTCAGCGAAGACGACCTGTGGGGTCTCACCTGGTTCGATCGCGCCTGGTGTCGGCGCGAGTTCCGCAAGTTGCGCTACGAGGGCCCGTTCACTCCGCCGAGTGAGCAAGGCTCCATCGTATTCCCGTTTGGCGGCGGCAACTGGGGCGGGGTCGCCTACGATCGAGTCAACAATCTGCTCATCGCCAAGGGCCAGAATCTGGCGCTGCGCGTGCGTCTCATCCCCAAGAGCGCCAAAGAAATGGATGGGACCGGAAAGCCCCTTGGCATCGATCTCGTGGATACGCCCTACCGCGCCGAGATGGGATTGTTCGTCTCGCCGCTCGGTCTGCCGTGCACGCCGCCGCCCTTCGGCACCCTGAGCGCTATCGACCTCTCGAGCGGCAAGCTGCGCTGGCAGGTACCTCTCGGCCAAGCCCGCTATAAAGGCCTCACCGCACCGGCCTCGCTGGAGTGGGGTTCACCCAACATCGGCGGACCCATGGTCACGGCGGGCGGACTTGTCTTCGTCGCGGCGGCCATGGATCGTCGCTTGCGCGCTTTCGATGTCAAAAGCGGTGCCGAGCTCTGGCGTCACGATCTGCCTGCGCCCGGCATGGCCGTACCCATGAGCTACATGGCCGACGGCCGGCAGTACATCGTCATCGCCGCTGGCGGCAATGCGCGTGTCAGCCCAGAACTCGCCGATGCCATCGTCGCTTTCGCCCTCCCACCCGTTTCGCAACCCTGACGGAGTTTCCGCATGTCGCCCACTGCACTCGAGTTCAAGCGCGGCTGGCGTTCGCTGCTGGCGGCGGCCATCGGCAACGGCTCTGGCCTAAGCGGGCTGTCGTTCTACACCTTTGGCGTGTTCGTGCTACCGCTGTCTGCTGCGTTCGGCTGGACGCGTGGCGAGGTGTCCACGGCAGCGAGCTTTCTGATCATCGGCACGGCGATCACGGCACCGCTGATCGGCTCGGTGATCGATCGTTACGGCGCAAGGCGCGTGGGCATCACATCGATGATCGCGCTCGCCTTCGTGTATGCCGCGCTGACGCAACTCGAGGGCACGCTCGGCGTGTTCTACGCCGCATGGCTCGCGCTATCGCTGATCGGTGGTGGCACGACGCCGGTCGTTTGGACGCGGACCGTCAACATTTGGTTCGATCGCGGTCGCGGACTGGCGCTCGGTGTGGCGCTCGCCGGCTCCGGACTGGCCGGTGTCTTTGCGCCGGTACTGATCAGTCGCGTGATTGCCGACTATGGCTGGCAAGCGGGCTATCTGGCGCTCGGCGGTTTCATACTGCTCGTCTCCGTGCCGGCGATCGCGGTGCTGCTACAGGAGCGACCCGCAGCGCCGGCTGCAACTGCCGAGGCAGGTAAGGCTGACGAACCGGCGGCACCAATGCCCGGTCTTGTGCTGGCCGAGGCGCTGCGCGAAGTCGCGTTCTGGAAAATCGCCATCGGCTTTTTCTTTGTCTCAGCGGTCATTGCCGCACTCATCATCAATCTGATTCCGCTGCTGGTCGATCGTGGGCTCGCGCAGCAAAACGCAGCAAGCATCGCCGGCGTCATGGGCATCGCGGTGCTAGTCGGGCGCGTGGCCATAGGCTTTCTGCTGGATCGTTTCGCCGCACCAGCCGTGGCCCGGGTGCTGCTCGGTCTGTGCGCGCTCGGCTGCCTGGCATTGACCCTGCCCGACGCCTCGATCTGGCTCATCGGCATCAGCGTGCTGTCACTCGGTCTCGCGGCAGCGGCGGAGGTTGACCTTGTCGCCTATCTCACCAGCCGATTCTTTGGCATGCGCGCCTATGGCGAAATCTACGGCTGGCAGCTGACCTCGTTCTATCTCGGCGCTGCCATCGGGCCGCTCGCGGCGGGCATGGCCTATGACCACTACCAGAGCTATCTGCCAACGCTGTATTTCGCGACCGGTGCGATGATCTTCGGCGCACTGGTAACGGGCACCTTAGGTAAGCCGCGCTTCGCGCTGCAGCACTGAGTCGCGGCCCGCAGCACGCAGCGGCGATCAGCCGCCGACGGTGACGCCTTGCATGGGCTCGCCGCTGCGCATGATCGCCGACCATGAACGATCGCCGCCGAAGCGGATGCCTTTGAAGTCGCCCGGCTTCTCGTCGAGCACGTTCGTGTAGAGCTTCATGCCCTTGTAGGTCCACTGCAGCTTGCCGCTTTCCAGCCGGGCGATGCCCCAGCTGCCGATCGCCTTGTCACTCGGCGAGGCATAAAACGGTTTCCACTGCGCATCAATGCAGGTGCCGTCCGGACATTTCACGCCGGGACCGCGATATACCCGCGAGCCGCGCGCATTGGCACCGAAGGAATACACCGTAATGCCCTGCTGATTGGCGATCAGTTCGCCTGCATCGGACGGCTGTACCGTCGCCCACGACGGCAACGGCGGCGCAGGCTCGAGCACGATCGCCTGCCAGCCATCGATACCATGACCGAAGGTCTCGCCCGGCGACACGTCGCCGCTTAGGTAGCGATAGAGCGGCTTGCCCCGATAGGCCCACTGCCGCGAGCCGTCGGCGCGTGCAACGGTCGTCCAATCACCGGTCTGTCGCGTTGCGCCCCAGGGCGCAGCGAGAGGCTGCCAAGTTCGCAGACAATCTCGACTGTTGCAGCCCGGCGTCTTGCCTGGCTTGTCGTCCTCGCTCGCGTAGAGGGTCAGACCCTTGGCGTCGGTGAGGGTCTGCCCGAGATACGTTGAACGAACCCGAACCTCGCGCGGCAGCGGAATTTGCTTCAGCGCCGTTCGCCACACCGTGCCCACACCATCGCCGAAGGCCGCACCCGGAGCGTCATCCAGCACGTAGCGATACAGCGGGCGACCGCGAAACGCCCACTGCTGGCTACCGTCGGCGCGCTGCACCATCGACCAGCCCGGAGGCGGGCTCGCGCCTGCCGGGGCGAGCACGGCAGGCCAGTTCGTCGCGCAAGGCCCTTCGCACGCAGACCGACCCGGCGTGCCCTCATCGCGATCATAGAAATAGAGCGTCATGCCCTTCGCATCGATGAACACCAGCCCGTCCCCGCGGGGTCGAGTCGCGATACCCGCCGGCAGCGGAATGTTTGCTGCGCCACCCGGTGTCGAGTTGGCCTGCACGGGCCTCTCGGCCAGCAACAGCGTGGCGATCGCCACGACGAGTCCGCCTGCGAAGAATGGGCGGGTCGACACGTATCGGGTCATGGGCCGACCTCGGCTCAGACGAGGATTTCGGTAATGGTCTTCGAGGTCTGCAGCGAGCGCGTGCCCCAGGTGTCGATGGGCACACCCATCACTTGCATCGCCGTCAGGCCAATACGCGTGATGGGATCGCCGTTACCGACGACGTGCAGACCCGTCTTCATGCGCCCGCCGGCGTTGCCAACCGTGAACACAGGCACGCCGTCGACGGAGTGCACGCGAGCGTAGTTGGTTTCGGTGGCGGCAAAAATCAGCATGTTGTCGAGCAAGCTGCCATCGCCTTCGCGGATATTGGCAAAGGCGTCGATGAAGGTTGCGAATGCATCCATCGTGCGACAGTTGAACCAGAACGCCACGGGCTGATAGCCGAGCACCTTGTCCGGCGTCTCTTCATGCGTCAGCAAGTGGTGTGTGTAAGTTTGTCCGGGGCGACGCATGTGCGAGAAGTTGTCGCTGAAGACCATGTTGAATATTTTGGTCTGGTTGCAGGCCACGGCCATCGCCATCATCTGCGACATAACCTTGTGGTTGGCGACGACTGTGTCGACCTCGAGACCCTGCGGCATATCCTGCTCGGCGCCATCGCGACGCGGTGCGCTGGGGATCGCGCAGGACTGATTGGGTTCGGGCTTGCGCAGTTGTGCTTCGAGCTGCCCTTCAAGCTGGCGGATCGAGGTGAAGTATTCGTCGAGCCGCTGCTGGTCCGCCGTACCGACCCGACGCAGCAGCGCCTTGCGCTCGTCGGTCACTGCCGAGAGCACGCTGCGCCGCACCATCATGCGGGTGTCGGGCTTGAAATCGGTCTTGTTCGGATCGGCGAATTCAACGCCGAACACGCGCGAGTACAGCTTCTCGGGCGACGCCTCGGCGGCAGCACGGCTGTTGGTGCTGCGCGCGCTGTAGTTTTCGCGCGCAATGCCGCAGGCTGTCGCGTCGAGAGTCTGGAAACGCGCGCCGCGGGCGATGTGATCCGCCACCAGCAGATCGAGCGTGGGAGCCGGAATCTCGCTGTTGGTCGAGGGTGCCGAGCCAGTGCGCGAGGCCACCCAGCCGCTGAAGTGCGTGTAGTTGGAACGGCCATCGAGCGGCATGTTGAAGCCGCCGAAGAAATTCATTCGCTTTTCATGGCGCTTGAGCGGCAGACACTCGGTCAGAAACTCGATGCCGGGTGCGGTGCGCGTCTTCGGCACGATGGCGTGCCCCGGCGTATGGCCGAGGCCCCAGTACCAGGTTCCGAAACGTACCGGCAGCGGTGCACCGGTTGCGGCCAGTGCCGTGCCGTTCTCGTTGAGGAATGCGTCGAGGAACGGCAAGGAAATACCTACCGTGGCACCGCCCAAAGCGCCGCGCAGGACGGACCGACGGGTGACGGGACGCGGCAACAAAATACTCATGACTTGCCTCTCGGACTCGCGTTGACGGCGGCCGTCTGGGCCGCGGGTTGCTTCACAGCATACATGGCTTCACCGAGCGCAATCTCGCGCAGCAGCGCCCGGACCTTAAATCCCTCGTCCTCGAAGCGGTGTTCGAGGTGCTTGAGGTACTTGCGTTCGTTGCGTACGGGGGTGCGCGCCGTCGCATAGGAATACAGCCGGTTGACGAGGCAAGCCGGCGCCGCCGGGTTCTCCCGCAGCGCCGGGCCGATCCCGGCAACGTCCTTGAAATTGAACCCGTCGAGCTCGCCGGTCGCATCGATCGGATAGTCGCCTTCGGCGGTCCGCAACTGGCCGGCTCCATCAATGTGCTCCATCCCGAGCCCTACCGGGTCCGTGAGCTTGTGACAGCCCGCACAGGCCGGTTCCACAGCGTGCACGGTGAGCCGCTCGCGGGCCGTATGGGCCGGGGATTGCGGGTCGTTGAACTTGGAGAAATCGACCGTGCCCGGCGGATCCGGCACCCGCTGGCAGAGCAGGATCTCGCGGATCGCCTTGCCGCGCAGCGT
>RGWK01000550.1 GCA_010029775.1 Gammaproteobacteria bacterium | reverse complement strand
ATCTCAGCCATGGCGCTGCCCCATTGATGGGTGTTCGCCCCGTAGAAGCGATGGAAGTCCTCTTCAACCAAGCGACCGCCCACTTCGGCGGCGATCGCGAAGCGCGCTTCGGCCCAGAGCGGCTCGGTATCGCAGAGCACGCCATCCAAATCGAAGACGACCCCATCGGGGTTCAGCACGTACGGCGGGAGGGTCTGATCTGCAGGCATAGGCGCAAGGGTAGCGGGGCGCGTACCCTACGCGCATGAGTCCTGTTGCCCGAGAACAGCCGAGCGCCTGGGGGGCACGCCTGCGCGCCGCCGCCGCTGCTGGTGAACTTTCTGACCTCCCCTTTGTACAGCAGCCAGCATGGGCTGCATCCAAAGCACTCACCGGCTGGGGGTCAGTTCGACTTGTTGCACAAGACGGTGCTGCCTGGGCCGGCGCGCAGTTCCTGATCCAGCGGCTCCCCGCCGGACTCGGTCGCATCGCCTATGCGCCGCGTGGCCCAATAGTTGTTGCGCCGAACGAGGCCGTAGCCGCAACGCTGCGTGCCGAGCTGCTGCGCGGACTCACCGAGCTTCGCAGCGACGGCGTCACGCTGGTGCGCCTTGAACCGGGCAACAGCACGCCGCTCCCCGATGAGGCCGACCAGGGTGCCGACGGTGCCGATGCGCTCTATACCGCAATGACGTCAATCTCGGGGCGCACGGGGGTGAAGACGCGCAGCAGCGCAGCCTTCGCGCACATCGTCAGTGCCTTCAACGGCGAGGCGGAGATCCTCATCGCCGAATCACCGTCGGGTGAAACGCTCGGTGCCCTTCTCGTCATCACCACGCCAACAACAACGACCGAACTCTTCGGCGGCGCAACAAATTCGGGCAACGAGCTCCGCGCGCCATACGCGCTGAAAGTCACGGCGATGGAGCGTGCCGTGGCGCGAGGGAGTGCCACCTACGACATGTGGGGAATTTCTACGTCAGGGATCGCGCACTTCAAGGCTGGCTGGGGCGGTGCGCCGGTTGTCTACCCTGGCGCACTCGATGTGGATCTCGATCCGCTTCGTGGACCGCTCGTGCGCCTCGCGCTACGCCTGCGCGGATTCGGCGCTTAAGCCGAAGGGCGAGCCGATCGGCTCGC
>RGWK01000549.1 GCA_010029775.1 Gammaproteobacteria bacterium | reverse complement strand
GGTCAGCAACGAAATCGGCGATCGTGAAGTCGATCTCGTGGCCAATCCCGCTCACGACCGGCATCGGCAAGGCACGCAGCGCGCGTGCGAGTTGTTCGTCGTTGAAGGCCCATAGATCCTCCAGCGATCCGCCGCCGCGGGCGATGATCAGTACCTCGCATTCCTGACGCAAGGCGGCCGTGGCAACAGCATCGAGCAGTTGGCCGACCGCCTCCTTGCCCTGCACGGCGCTTGGGTAGATCACCACCCGTGCCGCCGGAAACCGTCGGCCGAGGATGTTGAGGATGTCGCGGATCGCAGCGCCCGTTGGCGAGGTGATCACACCAATGCAGGCGGGCGCAGTCGGCAGCGGGCGTTTCAGCGCCTGCGCGAACAGCCCCTCCGCCTCAAGCCGCGCGCGAAGCAGGTCGTATTCGCGCCGCAGCGCTCCGACCCCGGAGTCCTCGAGGTGCTCGACCTGCAACTGATACTCGCCCCGGGCTTCGAAAAGGCCCACCCGTACGCGGGCGAGCACGCGTTGACCGTTCGTGGGGGTGAAGCGCAGTAGGGCGTTGCGGCCGCGGAACATCGCGCAGCGCACCTGAGCGTCCTGGTCCTTGAGGCTGAAATACCAGTGCCCTGAGGCGGGTCTCGAGAAGTTCGACACCTCGCCCTCGACCCACAGCTGCGGCATGCCGTGCTCGAGCAGTTGGCGGACCTCGCGGTTGAGCCGCCCGACGGTGTAAATGTCCCGCTCCCCCCGGGTCGGGGCTGCGGTCGTCCGGGCAGTGGGGGGGCTATAGAGTGCCAAGAGGCCACAAGTTTACCGGGTTTGCCGCCCTGCGTAGAATGCGCCGTCCAAACCTCTCTGGACGGCCCCCTCCATGCGAATCCTCGAAGAAGCACTCACCTTCGACGACGTGCTTTTGGTCCCGGCGTACTCGGACGTTCTGCCGCGCGAAGTCGACCTGTCGACCCAGCTGACCCGGCGCATCCGTTTAAACCTGCCGGTGGTCTCGGCGGCGATGGACACGGTGACCGAAGCCCGCCTCGCCATCGCCATCGCCCAGGAAGGGGGCATCGGCATCATCCACAAGAGCATGCCGCTCGAGGCGCAGGCGCGCGAAGTCGGTCGGGTCAAAAAATTCGA
>RGWK01000548.1 GCA_010029775.1 Gammaproteobacteria bacterium | reverse complement strand
ATATGAAAACGAAAGCCCGAAGGCCAGATCTCCTGGGTCTGCGCCGAGCGTGATCTCGGGCGAACGTGCGGTGGTGACGCCATCGAGATCGTTGCTGTTTGCGGTTCGACCCGCCGCTGCACCAGTGACCAGTGCGCGATATCCTGATGCGCCGTTCTCACGCTGCATGATCGACGCACCGATCCGCACCAGTGCGGGGCGCCCCCGCTCAAAGCGCCCACTGATTGCCGTGTCAGTACCGTCGGGGTTCACGACCCAGCCAGCTTCTCGTTCAAAGTCATCGAAGCGCGGACCGCAGCGACGGCTGCCCAGCCCCGCCGCCTCCGAGGGGCAGCTCGCCTCGCCGATCAGCCAGAGGATTGCATCGCGATTCCCCGCCACCTCACTCGCCATCGCCGACGCGGTCGGGTAGAAGCGCGTCACTTCGCCCGTGTATTCACCGATCTCCATGAGGATGCTCGGCACCTTGTAGGTTGAGTACATCCAATCAGTGGAGGTTCCACCAGTTGGCACGTACCGGATCGCCTGATAGCCGTTCCGCAGAGCTACACCAGCAACCAGCGCGTACATCGTCAAACGATCATCGATCGTCATCGAGGGAATCCCCGCCGACCGCGGGAAGATCGGCCAGGCAACGTATCGCCCGGCGGCGTGAAGGCTGAGATAGATGCTGATGCGCTGAACACCGTTGATAACGCGTGAGGCAACAAAGTCGCGCATGGCGGCGGTCTCCGGCGCTGAGAATTTCGCGGGTCCAGCGTAGATGCGCGACGCCGGATTCTTCGTGCTGGTGTTGCAGCAGCGCCAGTACGCACCGTAATTGCGATTCAGATCGGTGCCGATAGATGCGGATCCAGGCGTTGGCTGTCGGTTCTTGCGCCAGTTCCACGGACCGTTCTCCGTGAATTCAAACGCGAGACCGTCGGGATTCACGGCAAACACGATCCAGGTCACGCGCTCGTCGACCAGCGCCGTTATCGCGACATCTGCGCCGTAGCCGTCTACCAGCGTGTGCAGCAGGTCAAGCGCCTGCGCCAGAGTGACATGCTCGTTGGAGTGATGCAGTGCATCGATGAGCACCTCAGGTTCACCCTCATCGAGTGTGATGTTGTCGCTGATCTTCGCGGCGTAGAGCTCGC
>RGWK01000547.1 GCA_010029775.1 Gammaproteobacteria bacterium | reverse complement strand
CTTGCGTTCACTGAGCGGTGTACACGACTTCAACACGGCAGGACATTTGGCCTCCGGCATGGCGGATTTTCCGCCGCCGGAAAGGGCAAGGTGGTCTTGTGTTCGATGGGCAGTTCGTGTTTTCGCAGCTCCTCGATTTTCTTCCACGTCGCGACTTCAACGCCTGCGTGGAGCGATACCGTGGCAATCACAAGTGTCGTGGTTTCTTCTGCCGCGATCAGTTTCTCGCCATGGCTTTCGCCCAGTTGACCTACCGGGAAAGCCTCCGCGACATCGAGATCTGCCTACGGGCTCTGCGCACCAAGCTCTACCACGCGGGATTTCGTTCCAAAATTTCCAAGAGCACGATGGCCGACGCCAATCAGCGTCGCGACTGGCGAATTTTACCAAAGCGGCGATCAAGCTGCACACGCTCTTGGATCTCCGCGGCAACATTCCCTGTTTTGTGCATGTTTCAGCGGCGAAAATGCACGATATGAACGTGCTCGATCGAGTGGTGATCGAGCCTGCGGCGTTCTATGTGATGGATCGAGGGTACATCGACTTCCGCCGGCTGCGGCGGTTCACAATGGCCGGTGCCTTCTTTGTGACGCGGGCCAAGCGGAATCTTCACTGTACGGTCCGGGACAAGCGTTCCGTGGATCGCACGACAGGGCTTCGCAGCGATCACACGATCGTGGTCGAGGGCATCAAGACTGCGACGCTCTATCCCGAGCCGTTGAGGCGGGTGGCCTTTTACGACGCCGAACATAAGCGGCGACTGGTGTTCCTCACCAACAACTTCGCGCTTCCGGCGCTGACAATCGCCGGCCTCTACAAGTCCCGCTGGCAAATCGAGTTGTTCTTCAAGTGGATCAAGCAGCACCTTCGCATCAAGGCCTTTTTCGGCATGAGCGAAAACGCTGTGAAGACACAGATCTGGATCGCGATCAGCGTGTACGTGCTCGTAGCGATCGTGAAGAAGGAACTCGGGGTCCAGCGAAGCCTCTACGAAATCCTTCAGGTTTTGAGCGTCTCGCTCTTCGAGAAAATGCCGCTTTTACAGGCACTTCACACTGAAATCGACGCTTCCGAGCAGGACGCTGATCATAAACAGTTGAGATTGTTCGACTTATAACCGGACACTACTGGCTCCGCTG
>RGWK01000546.1 GCA_010029775.1 Gammaproteobacteria bacterium | reverse complement strand
GACCCCCAACTTCTTCCCGCGCAGGGGGTAGGGCTCGCCGTAGGTCGTCGCGCGGTTCTCCAGCGTGTTCATCCGCTCGATGATCTTCTGTCCGAGCGCGGAGTGACTGCCCCAGCGGTTCGAGGTCGAGAAGATGAAGGTGTCGCACCACGCGAGGTTGTCGTAGATGACGGGCATCTCGTCGGGGCCGCCGTACTTCTCCGGTTCCTTGTGCGAGGAATAGTGCGCCCAGCACCGGTACGGCCCCGCTTTCGGGTCGGCGCAGTGCGTCTTACCGTTGGCGTAGCAGGAGAGGTTCTGCACGATGTGGAGGTCGTTGGCGTCCACCCAGCGCACCTCCATCGTGGGGAACATGCGCCCGAGTGCGTCGATCCCGGCGCGGGTGAGCGCAGCAGAGGCCGCTTCGCGTGGCGCGTGGGTAGAGGTATGGAGGGCGAAGACGCGGTTGATCATCTACTCGCTCGGCCAGACGAGGATGGCGGCCTGTCCGGGCTTGGGACCTGTTTCCGACAAGATAACGTCGGAGTGAAAGCCTCGCATCGTAAGGTTATCACGACTGAATACCTTTATACCAAGGGCTCGACTAAACGGTCTTCCCTCTTCAGCAAGGCGGAGTCGCTCTTCCTCGGCATCGTCGAGACCGGGGCCTACTACGAGGAAGTCCCAATCGGAGGTGCTCGTAGGCGTTCCTTTTGCGCGGCTACCAATGAGCCACACCTGCTCGACCTCTCCTTCCCCCAAGTAGTCCAAGAAACTCTCTACTTGCGATAGAACCGTCAGCGCGCGCTGCTTCGCCTCTTTAACCGTAGTAGCGTCTGCGGTGTTGTTTCGGTATCGCCTTCTTGCGGGGTTAGGCTTCCTTTCGGTATCGAGCATGATCTCGTAGTCGAGTTCGTGCCCGAGGTTCACGAGGATGCTGTCGCGCTTCACTACCTGCTCGAACGCGCGACCCTCCGCTTCAGATAGAACCTCGCCGTCCCACAGTCCGACGCCGTGGCCGACGATGCTGGAGTAGGTCTTGTAGGCGAGCATGTCCTTGTCGACAGGCACCTCGTAGCCCTCGCGCGCGGTTGACCACGTCGACCATGTGCGCGCTACCGCGTTCTTGAACTTCGTCGCAAGACGCTTGGTGCTTACGC
>RGWK01000545.1 GCA_010029775.1 Gammaproteobacteria bacterium | reverse complement strand
GGTGATCGGCGCTGTGGTCGACGTCAGCTTTGAAGGCCATCTGCCTGCCATTCTGTCGGCTCTGGAAACCGAAAATAACGGCCAGCGTCTGGTTCTGGAAGTGGCGCAGCACCTTGGCGAAAACACCGTTCGCACAATTGCTATGGACTCAACTGATGGCTTGACTCGCGGTCAGCCGGTTGTTGACACTGGCGCTCAAATCTCTGTGCCGGTTGGTCCGCGCACGCTGGGCCGCATTCTGAACGTTGTCGGTGAGCCGATTGACGATCGTGGTCCGGTAGATACCGATCTGCGCGCGCCGATCCACGCCGAAGCCCCGCTGTTTGTCGATCAATCGACGGAAACCGAGATTCTCGTCACCGGCATTAAGGTCATCGACTTGCTCGCACCTTATGCAAAGGGCGGTAAGATCGGCCTGTTCGGCGGCGCTGGCGTCGGCAAGACCGTTCTCATTCAAGAACTGATCAACAACATCGCAAAGGGCCATGGCGGCACTTCGGTGTTCGCAGGCGTTGGTGAGCGTACCCGCGAAGGGAACGACTTGTATCACGAATTCCTCGATGCTGGCGTTATTGCTAAGGACAAGGATGGCAACCCGACCCCAGATGGCTCGAAGGTTGCTCTCGTATTCGGTCAGATGAACGAACCGCCGGGGGCCCGTGCGCGCGTCGCTCTGTCGGGTCTGACGATTGCCGAATATTTCCGCGATCAAGAAGGTCAGGACGTTCTGTTCTTCGTCGACAACATCTTCCGCTTCACGCAGGCCGGTTCGGAAGTGTCGGCCCTTCTCGGCCGTATTCCTTCGGCCGTGGGCTATCAGCCGACGCTCGCGACGGACATGGGCGCCCTGCAAGAGCGCATCACCTCGACCAACAAGGGCTCGATCACCTCGGTGCAGGCCATTTACGTGCCGGCCGACGACTTGACCGACCCGGCTCCGGCAACATCGTTCGCCCACTTGGACGCAACGACCGTGTTGAACCGTGCGATTTCGGAACTCGGCATTTATCCGGCTGTGGACCCGCTCGATTCCACCTCGCGCGTGCTGACGGCTGCCGTTGTGGGTCAAGAGCATTACGACACGGCCCGCCGCGTTCAGGAAACGCTGCAAAAGTACAAGTCGCTGCAGGACATCATCGC
>RGWK01000544.1 GCA_010029775.1 Gammaproteobacteria bacterium | reverse complement strand
GATCTGATCTTCTGCGATCCGCCGACGTTCTCAAACAGTAAGCGCATGAGCGGTGTATTCGATGTTCAACGTGATCACGTCTCGTTGATCAGTCGGTGCATGGCCTTGCTGGCGCCTGGCGGGCGGCTTGTGTTCTCGACCAATGCGCAGCGTTTCAAACTCGATGCCGAGAGTCTGTCGCGTTGGCAGATCCGGGACATCAGCCGTCCAACCATACCTGCCGACTTTGCGCGCAATACGTATATCCACCGATGTTTTGAGATCGAGGCGTGAGCCGCATGGCCGGGCCTCGGTCAGTGGCGGTGGCGCGGTGGCGCCGTGACCGGCAGGTGGGTATGGTGGAGTGATGATGCGCCGTTTCTTTGACGTGGTCGGACTCGTAGTGGTGATTGCGGGGCTTTCCGCCTGCGGTGGCGGTGGCAAACCGCCTGCGCCGGTCTCCTCGCTGACCGTGACCGTCACCCAGCCACAGCGGCAAACGGTGGAGCGCGAAATCGTGGCTTCCGGATCGGTCGCGGCCTGGCAGGAGATGTCACTCGGGGTCGAACTCACCGGTATTCGCGTGGCGACTGTGCTGGTCGAGCCCGGTGCGCGCGTGGCGGCAGGGCAGCCGTTGCTGGAGCTCGATCGTCGCACCCTTGAGGTACAGACGCGGCAGGCGGAAGCGAATCTTGCCCAGGCCAAGGCGAGTGCGGAACTTGCGATCGCTCAGGCCACTCGCGGTCAGACATTGCTCGAGCGCAATCTGATATCGACCAATGACTACGAAGTGCTGCGCGCCAATCGGGCCAAGGCGGAGGCTCAGCGTGCTTCGGCCGAAGCCGAGCGCGACAACGCGCGCTTGCGGCTCGGCTTCGCCACGTTGCGGGCGCCCGACTCCGGTATCGTTTCGGCGCGCAACGTGCAGCCCGGCCAAATCGTCGCGGGCGGCGCGGAGTTGCTGCGCTTGATCCGCCGCGGCCGACTGGAGTGGCGTGCCGAGGTGGCCGAGACCGACTTGCCTCGCATCAAGACGGGTGATCGGGTCGCGTTGCGTGGCCCCGGTGGCGCGGCGGTCGAAGGGCGGATCCGTGCCGTGTCTCCGGCCATCGACCCGCAGACGCGCACGGCCGTGGTGTACGCCGATTTGCCGGAACCGGG
>RGWK01000543.1 GCA_010029775.1 Gammaproteobacteria bacterium | reverse complement strand
CCTTTGCTTGGCCTCACGCACGATATCGCTGAACGAGCGCGTGCCGTCGTACACGTTGAATAGATACGCCAAGGTGCCCGAGAAGATACCCTCGATGCCCGTGACCTCATCGCCCGTTTCGCGCAAATCGCGCAGGGTCTGAATGATCGGCAGACCGGCGCCTACCGTGGCCTCGTACAAATAATGCGTACCGCCCTGCCGGCGTGCTTGCTGCAAGGCGCGGTAATCGCCCATCGGTGCGCTGTTGGCCTTCTTGTTCGGCGTGACCACATGGATGCCTGCGGCCAACCAGGAGGCGTAATGTCTCGCCACCTCACCGCTCGCCGTGCAATCGATGATCACGCGATGCGGCAAATAGTCGACGCCGACATGCCGCACGAACGCCTCGAGATCGGGCTTCGTTTCGGATACGGCCAGCGCCGCAGCCCAATCCGCTCCGGCGCCCTTCTCCGAGAGCAGCATGCGGCGCGATGACAACACGCCGCGAACCCGCAGATCGAGCTTGAAGTCGCGGCGCAAGCGCTCCGTCTGCGAGGCGATCTGTTCAAGCAAAACTTTGCCAACCGTGCCCGGACCGATAATGCCCACCGAGATGGTGTGATCGGACAGATAAAAACTCGAGTGCACGGCGCGCAGCGCGCGCGTGGCCGCCTTGGCGGGCACCACGACCGAAATATTGCGCTCCGAGGCTCCCTGCGCGATCGCACGGACGTTGACCGCCGCGGAACCGAGCGCGTTGAACACCTTGGCGGCGACACCGGGAATGCCCGCCATGCCATCGCCGACGACAGCGAGAATGGCGAGCTCACGATCCACTTCCACCGCCTGGATCTGACCGTCCGTCAATTCACGGGCGAAAGCCGCACGCACCACGTTCACTGCACGATCAGCCTGATCCCGAGGTACGGCGCAGCAGATCGAATGCTCGGAACTGCCCTGAGAAATGAGCACGACGGAGATGCCCTCTTCGCGCAGGGCGCCGAACAGGCGGTGCGCAGTGCCCGGCACGCCAATCATGCCGGCACCCTCGAGATTCACGAGCGCGATGTTCTCGATCGTCGTGATGCCTTTGACCGCCAGTGAGGATTGGGGCCGCGCACAGATGAGCGTCGCAGGGTGCGTAGGGGCGAAGGTATTGCG
>RGWK01000542.1 GCA_010029775.1 Gammaproteobacteria bacterium | reverse complement strand
CGCCTGCTGGGTGCCACGGGCACCAACGTTGCCAACCGTTTGCTGGGCGTCATACTGGGTGCGCTCGCGGTTCAGTTCATCGTCGATGGCATCCGCGCGAGTTTCGCACCACTCGCCGCGCCGTGAACCGGCCGACTCCTCAGCCCGGGGCCGCTACTCGCTCAAACGACAGATCGTAGACGC
Source organism: Gammaproteobacteria bacterium (assembly GCA_010029775.1). Lineage (GTDB taxonomy): Bacteria > Pseudomonadota > Gammaproteobacteria > Steroidobacterales > Steroidobacteraceae > UBA964. Next base: position 958 of record RGWK01000542.1, on the reverse strand, counting down.
CGTGTCCGAGGCGCTGCCCCCGGCGTTCGAAGCGGGTGAGGGCGCGCCAGTCGGGCCTCGGTACGTACCCGGACCCCGTGGCGGCGCGATTGCGAAAGGCAGCGTTGGCGCCAATCACCTCGAGCATGTGTATGGCGTAGGGCTCCCAATCGGTAGCGAGGTTCAAGTGGCCGCCGAGTCGCAGGCGCGAGGCGAGCAGATCGACGAACTCGGGCTGGATCAGCCGACGCTTGTGGTGGCGCGTTTTGTGCCAGGGATCCGGAAACAGAATCAGCACTTCGTCGACGGAGCCTGGCGCGAGTTGCTGGGAGAACACCTCCACGGCGTCGTGACAGGCGATACGCAGGTTGTGCAGGTCGGCCTCAGCCGCCTGATGCATCAGGTGCCCAACACCGGCTCGGTGAACTTCGAGACCGAGGAAATTACGCTCGGGCTCACGACGGGCGAGAGCGAGCAGGTTGTCGCCGTTGCCGAAACCGATTTCAACCGCAAGCGGCGCGACGCGACCGAACAGCTGTTGCGGATCGAGGTAGGCCGTGACTCCGGGCGCGGGGCCATCGATTCCGTATCGCGGCCACAGCTCCTGCAGTGCACGCTGCTGCGCAGCCGTGATGCGGCCTGCGCGCAACACGTAACTGCGTATTCGGCGCTGCGGCGGCGGGCCGGCGGCGGCGGTGGGTTGTGTGTCCGGCATGACCAGTATTATCGCACCGCAAATCGCCCGGCTCGCGGCATTCGATGCACGACGTGCTTGCATCCGGGGCTGGCGACTTGCGAAAGTTGCATTATTCCCACTCCGACTCCTTGGTTGCGCCCATGCCCGACACGTCCCACACCGACATCATTCGCTACCGCGCAGGCGGGCTCGATCTGGCGAGCTACCTGGCCTACGACCCTTCGCGTTCGGGTAAGCGTCCGGGGCTCATCGTGCTGCCCGAGTGGTGGGGGCTGAACGACT
>RGWK01000541.1 GCA_010029775.1 Gammaproteobacteria bacterium | reverse complement strand
ATGGCCGGCCTCTCTGCCGCGAAGATCCCCGTGGTGGCCAAGGCGGTCGCCGCCGTCGGCTGAGTCACTCCAGGCTGGGGAATCAAACCTGACCGATCTAGTCAGGATTTTGACACCGGCACAATCAGAAGTTAACGCCGCGGATATGGAAACCCTCTTCCAGATGTAGTACCGTGCGCGCATGGTTGCCCGCCAGCGTCGCCTGATCTCACTCGCCCTCTCGATCTCCTTGCTTGCCGCACTCTTTGCCGCCGTGCCGGTGCAGCGCGCCTCTGCCTCCGACCCGAATACCTATCCCATCACGATCGTCGCCGATGGGGTGTCCAGCGGCTCCTATACCGTTCCAGACGGCAACCCAGACGGGATCGTGCTCGGCGACGTGGCCTCGGAGTTCGGCTTCAGCCTGCCGCTTCTCCTGGCATCGAATACTGGGACCGGTTGGGGCGACTGCAACGTAGACGGCGATACGAGCGATGAGGGTGACTATGTGTGGCCGACCGTCGCCGCCGCGCGAGACGGTGCGGACTACGCCTTTGCGCTGTGTGGCGGCGAGGAGATTCTCTTCCCGACCCTGATTGACGGGGCCGCGATCAGCATCGTCGCCGGTGAGGGCGATGCAGATGCCCCGAATGCCTGGAACGGCACCTCCATGATCTCGTCGATCACGGGCACATCGGGAACCTTTACGTGGGATGGCATGGACTACTTCGGCGAACTTGCCGATCCCGATGAAGATGGCTTTAGCTTCGTTGATCGCGGCTACCCCGATGCGGCGGAGGGTGCTCACGTCTCCGGGGTGGGCATGCCGAAGGCTGCCACGTATTCCCGCACAGCCAGCACGCGCGCGTTGGCACCGGCGTCGCCCGGCAGCCCGAGGCGCGCGTAGGTGCGGTGGATGAGTTGCTCCACGGCCCGCACGCCCGTGCCGCGCTCGTGGGCGATGCGCTCGTTCGAATAGCCCAGGGCGATCATGCGCAGCAGGTCCACCTGGTTCGCGGAGCATCGCGCGATGGCCCCGGGCTCGGCCGACGCCGTCTGGCGCACGGGCGCGAGGTCGTCCGACAGCACCGATTCGATCGCGCGCAGCACCACCTTCGACGAGTCGACCTCGCCCTTGTGCACGAAGGCCGCCCCCGGGGGC
>RGWK01000055.1 GCA_010029775.1 Gammaproteobacteria bacterium | reverse complement strand
GAGGAAATCGACGCAGCGTATGCACGCTGGGCCGAACTCGAAGCGCTGCGCGATGCCACTTAGTGTATAGTCCGACCCCTTTTTCCAGAGTATTTCCATGAATTTTTCCGAACTCGGGCTCGCGCCCGAGCTGCTGCGCGCCGTCGCCGAAAAGGGCTACGACACGCCGACGCCGATCCAGGCCAAAGCCATTCCCGCCGTACTTTCCGGACGCGACGTTCTTGCAGGGGCCCAGACGGGCACCGGCAAGACGGCCGGGTTCGTACTGCCCCTGCTGCAGAAACTCGACAGCGCCCAGGGCCGTGCGCCCCGCGTACTGGTGCTGAGCCCCACGCGCGAACTGACGGCGCAGATTGCCGAGAACGCGCGGGTGTACGGTCGCTACAAGAACCTGCGTACGCTGGTGATTTTTGGCGGTGTCAGCGAGCGACCGCAGATCGATGGCTTGCGGCAAGGCTGTGATCTGCTCATTGCCACACCGGGTCGTTTGCTCGATCTCGTCGAACAGAAGGTCTGTGACCTGTCCGCGGTGCGTCATCTCGTACTCGACGAAGCCGATCGTATGCTCGACATGGGCTTCATCCATGCCATCCGCCGGATCATTCGTCTGTTGCCGGCTGAGCGGCAGAACCTGATGTTTTCGGCGACGTACTCGGATGACATCCGCGATCTGGCGGCGCGCATGCTGCGTAACCCGGTCACCGTGGAAGTCGCCTCGCGCAATACCACAGCCGAACGAGTCGAGCAGGTTGCGTTCAAGGTGCCGAAGGAGCACAAGCGTCATCTGCTCGTGCACTTGTTTGAGTCGGGCGCTGCCGGCGAAGGTGCTTGGCATCAGGCGCTGGTGTTCACGCGCACCAAGCACGGCGCAAATCGACTTGCACAGCAACTCGAGGCGGCCGGTATTCGGGCGGCCGCGATCCATGGCAACAAGAGTCAGGCCGCGCGGGTCCGTGCGCTGAGCGATTTCAAGGACGGCAAGATCGCCGCGCTTGTGGCGACGGAAGTCGCCTCTCGTGGACTCGACATCAAGGAACTGCCACAGGTCGTCAACTACGAATTGCCGAACGTGCCCGAGGACTATGTGCACCGCATCGGTCGTACGGCGCGGGCAGGCGCGACGGGCCGGGCGGTAAGTCTGGTGTCGGCGGACGAGGCCGGGCTGCTGCGCGACATCGAGCGCACCATGCGGCAAAGCGTGCCTGTGCTCGCCACCCCAGCATTCAAGATCGTCGAGAGTCGCCCTGCTGCAACGGCTGGCACCGCGGCACGCGGCGAGGTCAACCGCCCGAACGCTTCGCCGGGTAACCGAGCCGGGTCAGCTCCGCGACGAGCAGGTCACGGTGGTCGCCCTGGATCTCGATCACACCATTGATGACCGAGACCCCTTTGCCGCCGCGGCCCTGAGTCTCTCGACCCACGCGGACCATGGAGGTTTTTTGGCCGCCGGCGAGCGGAGCGACGATTCCGCCGGCCAGGGCTTTGCGTTTCGCATCGGTGTTCATGCTGCAGAGTCTAGGCGAAGCGCTTGCGGGCTAGAATGCCTGCATGCGCAACGCCAACCCGATGCTCGGTATCCTCTGCGCGTCCTTGCCGATGGCGGCATGGAGCGCTTCGTCGCCACCTTCGCCGCTTGATGCACAGTTGACCCGGATCACGACCCTGCTGACGGGCCGATACGCCGGGTCGATCGTCGATCCGCTCGATCCGGCTGGTGGCAAGATGATTCGGCTGCACCACAAGATCGTGCCCATCGAGGCGCCGCAGTTCGGGCAAAAGGTCTTCTATCACCAGATCTCTCGCGATGCTGTCGACTCGCTGCAACCCACGCAGCAGAAGATCTACGTGTTCGATCTTGATCCCGCGCGCAAGCTCAATCGCATGCGCTCCTTCGTGTTCTACCCGAAGTCGGGATACGCCAATCTCGAGCGTGATCCGGTGGCACTGCGTCAGCTGCAACCTCAGCAACTGATGTCCTTTCCGCCAGGCTGCGAGATCAACTGGAGCGAGGAGACGGGCGAGGTATTCTTTGCCCGCGTTCGACTCGGCGACTGCCGCTACGAGAGCGTCGCGTTCAAGCAGGCCATCCTGCCCTTGCTCACGTATCGCGTCAGTCGCGATGCGTTCGCCATCGAGGACGTGCTGCACGATGCCAATCGACAGCCGCTGTACCGCTCGGTGGGTCTCGCTTCGGCTGCTCGTTTGCCGACTACTTTCGCGTCGGTTCTGGCGGCATCTTCGCCGTCGGAGTGGCGCGAACCCGATCCGGCGCGGACGCTGTACATGGATCTCGATGCCGGGCGGGTCGTATTCGAGTTGTCCGCGACCTTCGCACCGGCACATCTCGCCAACATTCGTACGCTCGTCAAGGCCGGCTGGTTTGATGGTTTGTCGATCAATCGGGTGCAGGACAACTTCGTCACGCAGTGGGGTGATGCCACTACCTCACGTAAGTTGGGTGGTGCTGCAGCGCGCGTAGGGCCGGAATTCGAGCGCGAGTGGAGCGCTGACCTGCCGTTTACGATGCTGCCCGATGGCGACGTGTACGCGCCGCAGGTGGGATTCGTCGAGGGCTTTCCCGTGGCGGGCGATCGGGCGCAGGGTCGAATCTGGCTGGCACATTGCTACGGCTCGCTCGGCGTCGGGCGCGACAATGCGGCGGATTCGGGCAACGGGAGCGAGCTGTATGTCGTGATCGGACACGCGCCGCGTCAGCTTGATCGCAACATCACGGTAGCCGGTCGTGCCCTGCAGGGCATGGAGTTGCTGGCTGCATTGCCGCGCGGAGCCGAGGCCATGGGGTTTTACGGCAGTGCGGCGCAACGTGTACCGATTCGTCGAATGCGGTTTGCCGAGGACGTGCCGCCTGCCGAGCGCGTACCGCTCGAGGTATTGCGCACGGATACCGCGAGCTTCGCCGAGGTGATCGAAGCGCGGCGTAATCGTCGCGACGAATGGTACTTGCGCCCGGCGGGGCGCATCGATCTGTGTAGTGTGCCGTTGCCGGTGCGTCGTAAGGGCTCGCCATGACCCGTAGCCCTCACGTCATCGTTGTTGGTGGTGGAATTGGAGGCCTCGCAGCCGCCTTGGGACTGTTGCGTCAAGGGCAACGGGTAACCTTGCTCGAACAGGTCGCGAGTCTCGGTGAAGTCGGCGCGGGGCTCAGCATCACGCCCAACGCAGGCAAAGCCTTGGATTTTCTCGGCTTGGGCGATGTCATCTCACGGATTGGCAGTACGCCGCCTGCGGGGCAGATCCGGCATTTCCAGACGGGCGCGACGCTGGTCAATCTGCCGCAGGATCAGAGCCGGGAGAAATACGGCAAGCCGCTCTATCACGTGCATCGTGCGGATCTGCATGCAGCGCTCGCTGACGCGGTGGCCGCGCTTGATTCGCGCTGTCTGCACACGGGTTGCGAGGTTCGGCACATCGACTCGCGTCCCGATGGGGTCCGAGTCACGCTGGCTGATGGCAGCAGCATCGATGCCGACTGGCTGGTTGGCGCCGATGGTATCCATTCGCGAGTGCGCGCCGAATTGATGGGGGCCGATCGACCCAACTTTACCGGCTATGTCGCCTGGCGCGGCCTGATTCCGGGTGAAATCGTTGATCCGGCGCTGCTTGATCCGCCGCTCTGCATGACGGTCGGGCCGCGGCGCATGTTGATGCGTTACCCCTTGCGGCGCGGCGCTGTGGTGAACTTCGTCGCCATTGCACGGCGCAGCGATTTCGAGACGCACACCTTGCGCCTGCTCGCCCTGACTCCGGTCGATCGACTGTTCAAGTGGGGCCTCTTCGATCGTGATCCGCTACCTAGCTGGACTCGTGGACGGGCGACGCTGCTGGGTGATGCCGCGCATGCCATGCCGCCCTTCACAGGTCAGGGCGCCGTGATGGCGCTCGAGGATGCGGCGATACTCGGACGAGCCGCTGCCGCAACAACGGATATCGACGAGTTGCTGCGACGCTATGAGGCGGCGCGCTTGCCGCGTGTAACGGCCGCACTCGCCATGTCGCGGGCGCGCGCCGAACTGTACTTCGCAGACGACCCGATGCAGCAAGTGCGTGCGCTCGGCGCAGGCATGGCGGAGCTGCGTACGCTGTACGACTACGATGCCGCCACGGTGCCGGTGTAGCGCATGCGTGAAGCGCTAGCGTTTAAAGCGCGAGCGTCTGGCGCAGCGTGGCACCGCTGGCGAGGCGATCGAATCCGGCGTTGATGTCATCGAGTTGCAGCGTCTCTGACAGCAGCAGATTCACCGGCAGTCGTCCGCTCTGATACCACTCGATATAGCGCGGAATGTCGCGTGAGGGAACGCAACTACCCAGATAACTGCCTTTGATCGTGCGTTCCTCGGCCACGAGCAGGGTCGGTGCGATCGAAAACTGCGCCTGCGGATGCGGCAGCCCTGCCGTTACCGTTGTGCCTCCGCGGCGGGTGATGCGATAAGCAAGCTCCATCGCCTTGACCGAGCCGGCCATCTCGAATGCGTACTCCACTCCGCCCGAGGTCGCGGCGCGAATGGCCTCTGCACAATCCGCATCGGCCGCATTGAAGGTGTGCGTGGCGCCGAGTGAGCGGGCGAGCGCGAGTTTGTCGTCGGACAGGTCGACGGCGACCAGCGTGCGAGCCTGCTGCATGCGTGCGCCAAGCAGTGCGGCGAGACCCACGCCACCGAGGCCGATCACGGCGACACTGCGCTCGAGCGGCAGTTGCGCCGTGTTGATGACCGCGCCGGTGCCGGTGATGACGGCACAGCCGAATACGGCGGCCTCGGCAAAGCCGAGCGAGCGGTCGACCTTGACCACCGATTGGCGCGAAACCGTCGTGTACTCGGCAAATGCCGATACGCCCATGTGGTGGTTGAGTTCCGTTGCGGCACGTCGCAAGCGGCGGACGCCGCTCAGCAGCGTTCCTGCGGTGTTGGCTGCAAGGCCCGGCTCGCACAAGGCCGGACGGCCGCCTTCGCAGGGCGCGCAGTGGCCGCAGCTCGGCACGAAGGCCGTGACCACATGATCGCCGACGACGAGATCCGTCACGCCAGGCCCGACTTCTTCGACGATTCCGGCGCCCTCATGACCGAGCACCATCGGCAGCGGACGCGGGCGGTTCCCATCGATCACCGACAGATCAGAGTGGCAAAGCCCCGCGGCCCTCATGCGCAGCAACACTTCGCCCTCGCCGGGAGGCAAGAGTTCGACGTCGGCGACTTCGATGGGCCGGGATTCGGCATAGGGCGCCGGAGCGCTCATGCGGGTGAGAATGGCTGCGCGGGTTTTCATGCGAGGACGCTAAGGCTTCGCCGCAGATATGGCAACATTCCGTTCATGACGCGTTCACCTCCACCCCACCGTGCGGATTTTGCCTGCTTCCGGCCGATCGGTACCCGCTGGCTCGACAACGACGCGTATGGCCACATCAACAACGTGGTGTATTACGCCTATTTCGACACCGTCGTGAATGCCTATCTCATCGAGCGTACCGGCTGCGACATTCGCCAGTTGCCGGCGATTGGCGTTGTCGCCGAGACGGGATGTCGATTCTTCTCGTCACTGTCTTTCCCGCAGCAACTCGAGATCGGCCTGAGCGTCGATCGGCTCGGCCGCAGCAGCGTTACTTATCGACTGGGAGTATTTGCGGAGGGAGCCGACATCGCTGCTGCACAGGGCTCGTTCGTGCACGTCTACGTGGACAGCCGCACCCGTGAAGTGGTCGCTGTTCCCACGGCAATCGTTGAGGCAGTACAATCTTTGCTCAAATGAATTTCGATAATCTCAAAACGCTGATCATGCTGGCAGTGGTCTTGCCTGCTGCGCTCGTGATCGTTTGGGCATTGGCATCTTGGGGTTGGCGAAAAAGCGGTGTGAATCGACCCTGGAGTTCGCTCTCCAAAGTGTTTCACTGGACGATCGCAGGCAGCGTCATGCTGACCACCGTGATCATGTACTACATGATCAATCTGGGTGACACCACCGTACCCGAGATTCGAGCCGAGTACAGCCGGCTATTGAAGACTCATAAATCCCTGGGTTTGATCGTGCTGTTTCTCGTCGCCTTCCGCTTTGGCTGGAATCGCTGGCGCGCACGTCCGCCCTTGGCCGACTCACTCACTCCGCTGCAGCGACGGGCCTCGACCACCATGCATCGCGTGCTGTACGGCTTCATGCTGATCGTGCCATTGCTGGGCTGGATGGCATCCATGACCTATGGCGGCAAGACGAGCTTCTTTGGCCTCTTCGAGTTGCCGGTGTGGCTGCCGAAGAACATCGAGTGGGCCAACGTGCTGCAACCGGCGCATGTCTGGCTCGCCTGGGGCATGGTGGTGTTTGTGGGCGTGCACTTCGCGGCCGCCTTGTGGCATCACCTCGTACGACGCGATCTCACCCTCGAGAGGATGTTGCCGCGGCGGCGAGGGTCAGACGCTGCGTGATCGGGCGGCGCGCTCGAGACGACTGATGCCGAGTGCGCCGCTGCGCACCACTTCCTGCAATTCCGCGCCGCGCCCGAGCTCGGCGATGAACTGGTCGACCTCGGCTTCACTGGCGGTGAGTTCGACGATGAACCCGTCGATCGCCGGGTCGAGCACCCGACCACCCGCGCGCACGACATAGCCGCGGACCGCATCCGCCTGCTCATACCGAACCTTGAGCTTCAGCAGCACGAGCTCACGCTCGATGTGCTCGCCCTGGGTCATGTCTTCGACGGCGACCACGTCAATCAACTTGTTCAGCTGGTTGACGATCTGTTGAATGACCGAATCCGAACCCCGGGTCACGAGCGTGATACGCGAGACGGTGGCGTCGTCGGTGGCCGCGACCGAGAGGGACTCGATGTTGTAGCCGCGGGTCGAAAACAAACCGGCAACTCGGGTGAGCGCACCGGCCTCGTTCTGCAGGTGGATGGCAATGATGTGGCGCATGGTTGAGGCCACAGCATATTGCACGAATGGCCTGAACTGGTAGTCTGGTCGGCCCCCTGCGTCCGTTTGCCGAGCGTCACCACCCATGCCTGCCTCTGCCCAAGCCGCTGCCCATCCCCGTGCCGGCACCACGATGACGGGCGCCGAGATCATCGTCCAAGTGCTGGCCGATGAAGGTACAACCACCATCTTCGGCTATTCCGGCGGGGCCATCCTGCCGACCTACGACGCCGTTTTTCTGTACAACCAGGCGCAGGCCGAAAAGGGCGCGCCGCAGATGCCGTTGATCGTTCCGGCCAACGAGCAGGGCGCGGGGTTCATGGCAGCCGGTTACGCGCGGGCGAGCGGACGGGTCGGGGTGTGTCTCGTGACCTCGGGTCCAGGCGCGACCAACACGGTCACGCCGGTGCGCGATTCCATGGCCGATTCGGTGCCGATGATCGTCATCTGCGGTCAGGTGCCTACTGCAGCGATCGGTACCGATGCCTTTCAGGAGGCGCCCGTGCCTGCTCTCATGGGGTCGGTGGCCAAGCACATTTTTCTCGTCACCGATCCGACGCAGCTTGAGGCCACTGTGCGCACTGCGTTCGAGATCGCCCGCACGGGGCGGCCGGGTCCGGTAGTCATCGATGTGCCCAAGGACGTGCAGAACTGGGTCGGTACGTTTCGTGGTGAGGGCGTGTTGCCGATCCCCGGGTATCGAAAGCGATTGTTCGCCGCGACCCATGCGGCCATCGAGGATGACGAGGCAGCCGAATTCTTTGCGATGTTGGCAGCGGCCAAAAGACCTCTCATTTATGCCGGCGGCGGCGTAGTCAACGCCGGCGCCTCTGCAGCGCTGACCGAGTTCGCGAAGACCTTCGGCGTGCCCGTGGTTACGACGTTGATGGGTATCGGCGCGTTCGATACCACTGATTCGTTGTCCATGCGCATGCTGGGCATGCATGGTGCAGCGTTTGCCAACTACGCCGTCGACGATTGCGATATGTTGATCGCGCTCGGCTCACGGTTCGACGATCGCGTAGCCGGCGTGCCGGCAAAATTTGCACCCAATGCACGGCGCATTGCCCACATCGACATCGACCGTGCCGAAATCAACAAGGTCAAATCGGTCGACTGGAGTCATGTCGGCCAGTTGCCCGATGCGCTCGAGACGCTGACTCGTTACGGTCGACGTATCGGCTTCCGGCAGGACTACAGCGTATGGCACGGGGAGCTCGCAGCGTTGCGAGAGACGCATGCCATGAATTACGACCGGCAAAGCGAACTCATCCAGCCGTATTACGTCATCGAGGAGATCAATCGTTTGACTCGTGGCGAGGCGGTCATTGCCACGGGTGTGGGTCAGCATCAGATGTGGGCGGCGCAGTACTTCGATTTTCGGCACCCGCGATTGTGGCTGACCTCCGGGTCCATGGGCACGATGGGTTTTGGACTGCCTGCGGCCATCGGCGCTCAGTTCGCACGACCTGATGCCTTGGTCATCGACATCGATGGTGATGCTTCCGTCCGCATGAACATCGGCGAGCTCGAGACGGTGACCACCTACGATCTGCCGCTAAAGGTGGTGGTGCTCAACAATTTCGGCGACGGCATGGTCAAGCAGTGGCAGAAGCTTTTCTTCAAGGGGCGTCTGTCAGCCAGTGACAAGTCGCTGCACAAGAAGGATTTCGTCAAGGCAGCCCAAGCGGACGGATTCAAGTTTGCGGTGCGGCTCGAGCGCAAGGCTGATGTACCGCGCGTCGTGGAGGAGTTCATCCGCTACCCAGGACCGGCGTTTCTCGAGGTCATCATTGATCCGGATGCCGGCGTCTATCCGATGGTGGGTCCCGGCCAGTCGTACGATGCCATGATCACCGGCGATTTCATCACGGCGCGGAACAAGCAACCGGTCGACGCCGAAGCACCCGGCCCGTCGCAGATGTTCTGACGCGGAGCAGCTGATCATGAAGTACCTGCACACCATGGTTCGTGTTACCGACCCTGAGGTATCGCTGCGGTTTTATCGTGATGCGCTGGGTCTCGAAGTGCTCTCGCGCAAGGATGTGCCCCAGGGCCGATTCACGCTGATTTTTCTCGCCGCACCTGGCGATCATTCTGCGCAGATCGAGTTGACCCACAACTGGGACCCCGAGGTGTATCAGGGTGGCCGAAATTTCGGCCATCTGGCCTATGCCGTGCAGGACATTTATGCCTCCTGCCAGCGTCTGCGCGATCACGGTGTGACGATACTCCGGCCGCCGCGGGACGGACGTATGGCGTTCGTGCGCTCACCAGATGGGATCTCGATCGAACTGCTGCAGCACGGCCAAGCGTTGGCTCCCGCGGAGCCTTGGGCCTCGATGCCCAACACCGGTACCTGGTAGCGTTCGAGTCTTAGCGGGACTCAGCGTTTCTGTACGGCCTTGATCAAGGCCTCCACCGCATTCCCTGTCGGTGGCAGTTCCTCAACGCTCGCAACATGGGCAAGTACGCCATGCTGCCACCGAAACGCCACGGCAGAGAGATAGCCGCCGGAGCCTGCCGACTGGGTGATCACGACGATTTCTTCACCGGGTCGGGTATCGATCTCCGCCGCGAGCACCCGGAGCAGCGCCCCGTCGCGCGGCCAGACGATACCGCTCTGGAAATTGTCATAGCGAAACTCGGGATCCGCTGCGCCGTAGGCAGCGATGACGACGCTGCCGAGGCTGCGCGGCTCGACGAATCCCTCGCTCGCGACGATGGTCGTCCCGTCGGCCAGGCGTATCTCACGCTGCCGTGTCTCGAGTTGTTGAGTGTCGATGCCCGGCGATCCGGCGGCGCGGGCCGTCGGCAGCATCAACACCGCCAACATGGTAAGTTGCATCGCGGTGAGGAGTCTGTTCATGGGTCAAGCATGCCACAGTCGTGCAGCGGCGCGCCGCCCCGGTCGATTCATCGGCCTGTGCCTGCTGCTGGTGATGACGGCGGGCTGCACCACGCCGAGCGCATTTCTCGGTGACCCGATCACGCAGGTCGAAGCGAGCCGCGGTTATCGACTGGGCCCGGCGCTCGAAACGCAACCTTCGCCCGACATGCTCGTCGTGGTCACGCTCTCGGGCGGCGGCAAGCGAGCCTCGGCCATGGCGTATGGGCTACTCGAGCAATTGGCGACGGATCGTCTGCGCCACGACGGACTCGAGCGCCGGCTGCTCGATGAGGTGGATATCATCTCTGCAGTGTCAGGCGGGGCCATCCCTGCGGCCTACTACACGCTGTACGGCGATCGACTTTTCACGGATTTCGAACGCGGTTTCCTGAATCGCAATGTCGCTGCCGGGTTGCGTCGCAGGATTTTCTTCGATCCGCGTAACTGGTTTCGACTCGCCTCAAGCGAGTTCTCGCGGGGCGACATCTACGCGGAGTACTTCGACCAAAAGCTCTTTCGCGGCGCCACCTACGCTGATTTACGCACCGCAGGGCCGCGCCCGTTCCTGATCCTCAACGCGACCGACGTCGGTAATGCGGGTCGCTTCGACTTCACGCAGGATTCCTTCGACGTCTTGTGCATGAACCTCGACTCGTACCCTGTGAGTCGTGCAGTGGCGGCCTCGTCGTCCGTGCCGGCCTTGTTTACGCCGATCACCTTGCACAACGAGGGCGGTCGTTGCGGGCATCGTCTGCCTGCCTGGGTCGGCGAGGCGGTCAAGGAAAGCGATCATGCCTCCCGGCGCCATTTCCGCGCGAGCATACTGGCCTCGCGTGCCGACTCGCCGCGCTTTCCCTATCTGCATCTGGTGGATGGGGCGCTCAGCGACAATCTCGGCGTCCGTGCGCCGCTTGATGCGCTGACCGACGAGGATGACCC
>RGWK01000540.1 GCA_010029775.1 Gammaproteobacteria bacterium | reverse complement strand
TTGGCTTATTGGTGTTCCTGACACCGCCTTCAACGGCCCCAAAAACCCTCACCACAGCATCAGCGAACCCCAACCACCCAAACCGTGATACATGTCCGGAACCGCATCAACTTGCAGTCGAACGGCATGCGAAAACGGGTATGGCGCCCGTCGCACTCGACCTGCGACAACGGCCGAGCGCGACGAGCGCCGAGACTTAACTACGGCGAGCGTTGACTCAAATCAACTCGACGACATGCCGAGCAGTGAGAGCACGCTACGAGGGATGGCATTGGCCTGAGCCAGCACCGCCGTTCCTGACTGCTGCAAGATCTGCAGCCTGGTGAGCGCCGCGGTCTCTGCGGCAAAGTCTGCATCCTGCACCCGTGATCTTGACGTCTGCAGACTCTCGACCGTCACCCGAAGGTTAGAGATCGTCTGCTCGAAGCGATTCATCGAGGCACCGATATTCGCTCGGGTCGATGTGACGGTATTCAGCGCGGAGTCGATCACGGTGATCGCCGAGTTTGACCCCGCGACCGATTGCACGTTAATAGCGGTGGTCAAACCGAGCGCCACCGCACTCAGCGATGTGATCGCAGCCACGGTGATTGTTTCACCGGTATTGGGCCCCACCTGGAAATCCGCTGCCGTAAAACTGCCATCCAGCAAGGCCTTGGTATTGAATTTTGTCTGCGTCGCCACCCGATCGATCTCGGTTTTCAGTTGCGCGAATTCCGCGTCGATGGCTTGCCGGTCGACTGTCGTGTTGCTGTAGTTGGCCGACTGAACCGCGAGCTCGCGCATCCGCTGCAGACTGCTCGTGATGCCATCCATTCCGCCTTCGGCAGTTTGCGCGAGCGAAATGCCATCACCCGCGTTACGAATGGCCTGATCGTAGCCGCGAATCTGCGCGGTGATACGCACGCCGATAGCGAGGCCGGCCGCATCATCTTTCGCGCTATTGATACGCAGACCCGTGCTGAGGCGCTGCAGCGCGATGGACATGTCGGCGGATGTCTTGGCCAGTGCGCGTTGCGCGACCAGCGCCGGTATATTGGTATTAATGACTGTGGTCATGATAGGACTCCTGTCGCAGGACTCAGTGATGATTCAACAGACTGTAAACACGCGCGGGTATTGCGCCCGCCTGACTGCACAGCGCCTTAT
>RGWK01000539.1 GCA_010029775.1 Gammaproteobacteria bacterium | reverse complement strand
GGCCTGCGCGACGTTGTCGGACATCGAGCACTCGGTGAGCAGCACAACTTTCGCCGGCGCATTCTTCTGTACCCAGTCACCGAGTGCCGCCGTGGAGCCCGCATAGTCGGCCGCTGCCAGTACGTCGGGCGGACACTCCGGGTGCGCGAGAATCAGTGCGCCCGGAAAACTTTGCTTGAGCGTCGCGACATCCGCGGCGGTGAAACGCTCGTGTACTTCACAGCGGCCTTGCCAAGTGATGATACGCAGCGAGGTCTGCGTAGCGACGTTACGCGCGAGGTATTCATCGGGGATCACGATAACTCTATCGGTACCCCACTCGGCGGCCGCCCATTCGGCAACCTGAACCGCATTCGATGAGGTACAGCAAATATCGCTTTCCGCCTTCACTTCGGCGGACGAGTTGACATACGTCACCACCGGCACGCCGGGATGGGCCTCGCGCATGAGGCGCACATCGCGGCCGGTGATCGAGGCGGCGAGAGAGCAGCCGGCGCGCAGGTCAGGAATGAGTACCGTCTTGCGAGGATTGAGGATCTTGGCAGTCTCGGCCATGAAGTAGACGCCCGCCTGCACGATGATCTCCGCAGAGGTCCGCGTCGCCTCGCGCGCGAGTTGCAGAGAGTCGCCGCGGATATCGCCCACGCAGCCGAAGACATCGGGTGTCATGTAGTTATGGGCGAGCACGACGGCGTTGCGCTCGGCTTTCAATCGGTTGATGGCGTCTACATAGGGCGCGAGCAACGGCCATTCGACCGCCGGGACCACATCTTTGACCCGCTCGTAGGCGGCCGCGGTCGCGCGCTCCACCTCGGCGGTGAAGACGAGCCCGTGACCCTCGGGCAGCGCGGCATCGCTGCCATGGCCCGGAATCTCACATTTGTCTTGATCGCCCGTCAGGGCGTCGATGATGCGACCCATGGGAGCAGTTTATCGCACCTGAATCGGGGGGTTTGGCACCGGACACAGGTGGGTGATGAACCCCTTGGAGCCAGACCAGACAACCCGCAACTCGGCGCACTGTCCGGGCTGATCAGCCAACGCTGATCAGTCCGAAGACTCAGGTGCGCTCCAACACGGCCAGCAACTTGTACCCACCGAACGCGAGCACCACGACAATGAAGCCG
Source organism: Gammaproteobacteria bacterium (assembly GCA_010029775.1). Lineage (GTDB taxonomy): Bacteria > Pseudomonadota > Gammaproteobacteria > Steroidobacterales > Steroidobacteraceae > UBA964. The sequence continues at coordinate 38 of RGWK01000539.1, read as the reverse complement.
AGCAGAAACTTCAACACGTCTTTGGTGGACTCCTTCAT
>RGWK01000538.1 GCA_010029775.1 Gammaproteobacteria bacterium | reverse complement strand
GCCGGTTGATCGTTGGGCCACGGAGGCCGGGCTACGGGTTGCACACGTTGCGAAGGTTCGTGACACGGCCGAAATTGAACGCATCCGATCGCTTGGCGCAGATGGGGCGCTTCTCGTAGATTTCGGGCAGATCATCCCCAAAGCGCTGCTCGATCACTATCCACGTGGCATCGTCAATCTTCACCCATCGCTTCTGCCGCGCCATCGCGGCGCGAGTCCGATTCCCGCAACGATTCTGGCTGGGGATCGCGAAACCGGTGTCTCCACCATCGTGATGGACCAAGGCGTGGACACAGGCCCAATCATTGCGGTGCAGCATCTGCGACCGCGCCCAGACGTCACGGCTGCAGAGTTAGAGGTAGAGCTCGCCGAACTCGCTGCTGTGGCTATCGCCGATACGCTCGCGACATGGCTGCAGGGGAGCGAGGTGGCAGTGCCGCAGAGCAGTGATGGTGCGACGCAGACCACGCGGCTCGGTCGCGCCGACGGCCGAGTTGGTGCTCAAACGACTTACGAAACGGCGCTGCGCATGTGGCGGGCATATCAACCATGGCCAGGTCTCTACGTGGAAATCCCTGGGGTTGTGGATCGTTTGATCTTGTCGAGCGTGAGCGCGGAAGAGGCAGGCGCGGTAGTGGCCCCGGGGGTGCTCGAGCTGCGCGACGACACGCTGCTGCTTGGCCTCGCTGGGGGAACGGTGCGCCTTGATCGCGTAACGCCGGCAGGAGGCAAGAGCATGACGGGAGGGGAGTTTGCGCGAGGGCGCCAAGCGGAACTCGCCGCCCGTGGGAGAATCGCAGAATGAAAGAGTCTGCGGCGCCCGGGGGATCGCAGCGCCCCCTTAGCCTCTCCGACCTCAACGTCAATCAACTCGCGGCACGGGTCAGCGACCTGGGCGCAGAGTCCTATCGCGTGACGCAGATCCTTGATGGGGCATGGCGCTCAGTCGCCACCTCGTGGAGTGGCGTCACCACACTGGGTAAGCCACTGCAAGAGCGCCTGGCAAATGAGATCCGCTTCAGCGCCTTCGATGAGGTGGAGCGCCAAGAGGCGGAAGATGGGGCAACGACAAAGCTGCTGATGACCCTCTCTGATGGGGCCAAGGTCGAGGCAGTGCTGATGCGTTCTCCCGCCGACCCACGCCGCGGCTCAGGGCCACGCGCCACCGT
>RGWK01000537.1 GCA_010029775.1 Gammaproteobacteria bacterium | reverse complement strand
CTGGCGCCGCTCGGAGGGCGGCGCACCCTGCGCCTGAGTGACCTGCGGCAGCACGCGATCGCGATACTCGGCGCGCACGCGCCGCTGCACGGCGCCGTTGGCGAGCAGCTTCAGGCCGAGCACGAAATCCTGTCGGACGCGCTCCTCGCGCGTCGGTACATAGACGTCTTGTGTCATTGCACGCTCAGTAACCAGCTTGGATAAAGGCCCCGCGGATTGTCGCTGAAACCGCGCACCCGCGGCGCGACGAGCCGCCGACCGACAATGTAATACACGGGCGCCACGGGTTGATCTGCCAGCGCCATAGCTTCCGCTTCGCGCAGGATGGCAGCCCGACGCGCAACATCGCTTTCGCGTGCCGCCTGCTCGAGCTTGGCGTCGAAACGCGCGTTGGCGTAGCCGGAGGTATTCATGCCGAGCGCCGTACCCGTCGACAGCAAGCGCTCGAGGTAGGAGTACGGATCGCTGGCCGAGGCGACCCAGATGGCGCGCACCGCATCGAAGTTGCCCGAACCAACCTCCGTGACGAGCGCCTTGGATTCCTTCTGCTGCAGCTCGGCCCGAACACCAGCTCGACCCCACATGGCCGCCACTGCAACGGCCACCTTGCGATTGAGTTCGGTGCTCGGAAAACCAAGCCGCAAGCGCAGCGGCTTGTCAGGGCCGTAGCCGGCAGCCGCGAGCAACCGGCGGGCTTCGCTCAAACGACGCTCCGCGGTCCAACTCGCGAAATCGGGTTTCGCCGCCTCGCCGTAATTGAGCACACCCGGCGCCACCAACGAGTACGCCTCGACCCCCGGGAAACCGATGACGTTGCGGGCCACGACCTCGCGCTCGATCAGCATCGACAACGCCCGCCGCACACGCAGATCCGCGGTCGGACCGCTGCGGGTGTTGAACACGATGACCTCGTTGGCAATGCCACGCGCGATGCGTACCGATTTGTTACCGGCCTTGCGCATCTCCTCTAGCCGCTCGGGAGGCACCACCATGAGCAGGTCAAGCTCGCCCGCCTCGAAACGGCGCAGCATGGTGGCCGGGTTACCGAGCGGATAGTGGTACACGGCATCGAGCTTCACGCGATCCGCACCCCAAAAGTAGGGATTGCGCCGCAAACGCACATGGCCGTTGGGCCGCCATTCGTCGAGCACGAACGGGCCGTTGCTAAC
>RGWK01000536.1 GCA_010029775.1 Gammaproteobacteria bacterium | reverse complement strand
ACCATTCACATGGTGCTGGCACGTATCGATGGTGCGCCCCCGGGGGTAAAGGGCATCTCGCTGTTCATCGTGCCGAAAGTGCTCATCAATGCCGACGGCACGCTCGGTAAGCGCAACGATGTGCACAGCCTCTCCATCGAGCACAAGCTCGGCATCCACGGCAGTCCCACCTGTGTCATGGCCTACGGCCAGAAGGAGGGCGCCGTCGGGTATCTCGTTGGCGAAGCCAATCGCGGTCTCGAGTACATGTTCGTGATGATGAACGCGGCACGCCTGTCGGTGGGCCTCGAAGGCTATGCGGTGGCCGAGCGGGCCTATCAGCAGGCCGCTGAATGGGGGCGTACGCGCATTCAGGGAAAGCCGCCGGGCGCCGCGCTTGCAGGGCCCGCGCCGATCGCGCATCACCCGGACGTCAAGCGCATGCTGCTCAGCATGAAGTCGCAGATCGAGGCCATGCGAGCACTCACGCTGTATGCCGCGTATCAGCTCGATCTCGGTGCGCGACACGGCGATGAGTCCGTGCGCAAGGCGGCGCAAGCGCGCGGCGATTTGCTGATTCCTGTGGTGAAGGGCTGCAGCACCGAGGTGGGCATCGAACTCGCCTCGCTCGGCATCCAGGTACACGGCGGCATGGGCTTCATCGAGGAGACGGGTGCCGCGCAGCCGTATCGCGACGTGCGCATCACCACGATCTACGAGGGCACCACGGCGATCCAGTCCAATGACTTTGTCGGCCGCAAGATTGCGCGCGATCAGGGCGCGGCGATGACAGCGTTGATTACCGACGTACGGCGCGAACTGGCCGAACTTGATACCACCCACGCTTGGGTGCGAGAGGCACGTGATTTGACCGTGACGGCAGTCGAAGGGCTTGCCGAGGCGGCTGCGCGCATCCCGCCCGCTTTTGCGCGCGGCCCCGAGCATGCTCTGGCGATCTCGGTGCCGTTGCTGCGTTTGTCGGGTCTTGTGCTCGGTGCCTGGCTGCTGACGCGTTCGGCAGCGATTGCCGCCAAGCGCCTCGAGCAAGGCGATGTCGATCGCGACTTCCTGCAAGGCAAGCTCGTGTCCGCGCGCTTCTATGTGCATCACGTGCTGCCGCAGGCCTCAGCCTTGGCGCATACGGTGCGACATGGCGCTGCCAGCGTTCTCGATGCCGAGGTTGGTGCGCTC
>RGWK01000535.1 GCA_010029775.1 Gammaproteobacteria bacterium | reverse complement strand
AGAATGAACGAGACAAACAGGGGTAGCGCCGACAAGCCGAGGGCACGCAGGCTTTCGGCGCCATTCACGGCCAGAATCAGACCGAGCTGGGTCCAGTTGAAGAAGGCCACGAACTGCGCCGCGAAGAACACCAGCACGAGGTAGCCGCCGAGCGTCGTCATGCTTGCACTCATGCCGCGGATCACGTCCGCATCGCTCTTGATGGTGCCGGCACCGATGCCGTACGCGATGCCAAGCACGACGCCGAACAGGAAGATGATGGCCACTACCCCCGACAGCAACGGCGAATCGAGCAGATCGCCGTTATCGGGGTTACGCAGGAATCCTGCACCCGGCACGCTGCCCGTGGGCAACATGGACCACACAAGAGTCGCCACGAGCAGCAGCAGCGCCATCCCTGCGAAGCGCAGTCCGCGCCGTTCAGCGGCAGACAACTCGCTGGAGCTCTCCGCGGCCTTTTCGGAGTCAGCCAGCGCAGACGATGCGGGATCCGGAAAGCGTGGCGCGGTGAAGCGCTCTGCGACGAACCAGCCGAGCAGCGTGATGAGGGGTGTCGACACGGCCATGAAGTACCAGTTTGCGAGCGGGCTCACTGTGTAGGTCGGGTCCACGAGTCGCGCGGCTTCTTGCGACAGCCCCGACAGCAACGGGTCGATGGTGCCGATCAGCAGATTGGCCGAGTAGCCGCCCGAGACACCCGCGAACGCCGCCGCCATGCCGACGATGGGATGTCGACCTGCCGAGCGGAAGATCAATCCGGCGAGCGGGATCAACAGCACGTAGCCGATTTCGCTCGCCATGTTCGACATCACGCCGGCGAACACCACGATGGGTGTGAGCAGTACGCGCGGCGAGGCGAGCACGAGTTTGCGCAGCGCCGCTGCCATCAGACCCGAATGCTCGGCAACGCCGATACCGATCAGCGCGACGAGCACCGTACCGAGCGGCGCAAAGGAGGTGAAGTTGCCGACGAGGTTGGTGAGGATGCGGTGCAAGCCCTCGAGGCTCAGCAGATTGACCGCTGTGACCGTGGCGCCGGTACTCGGGTGCTGCACCGATACACCGAATTGCGCCGCGACCCATGAGAGCAGGATTACGAGCAGCGCGAGCATCGCAAACAACGTCGCCGGGTGCGGCAGGGCGTTGCCACCGCGTTCGACGACGTCCAGG
>RGWK01000534.1 GCA_010029775.1 Gammaproteobacteria bacterium | reverse complement strand
ACAGCGCGGAAGCAATGATCAGCATCTCCGACAGGCACTGATGATCGCGACCGGCGAGAATCATGCGCCCCACGCGCGGATCGAGCGGAAGCTTTGCCAGCTGCCGTCCCAGAGCAGTCAGTTCGCGCGACTCGTCAACCGCTCCTAATTCGTGCAGCAATTGATAGCCATCGGCGATCGCGCGACCCAGCGGCGGCTCGATAAAAGGAAAATCCTCTACGTCGCCGAGCCGAAGCGACTTCATCCGCAAGATGACGGCAGCGAGTGAGGAGCGCAGTATTTCGGGATCAGTAAATTTAGGGCGCTGCAAAAAATCCTGCTCGTCATACAGACGGATGCAAACTCCGGCAGCGACACGGCCGCAGCGTCCTGCACGCTGATTGGCTGCCGATTGCGCCACCGGCTCGATCTGCAACTGCTCGACCTTGTTGCGATAGCTGTAGCGCTTGACGCGCGCGGTACCTGCATCGACCACGTAGCGTATGCCGGGCACGGTGAGCGAGGTCTCGGCCACATTCGTCGCTAGCACGATGCGTCGCGCATTGGTGGGCTTGAAGATTTTTTCCTGCTCTTGCGCCGACAAGCGTGCGAACAGCGGAAGTATCTCGACATGCGGCGGATGATGTTTACGCAGCGCCTCGGCCGCTTCGCATATCTCGCGCTCGCCGGGCAGGAAGATCAGGATGTCGCCCTGCCCAATCAGTGCAAGCTCATCGACGGCGTCGACGATGGCATCCATCAGATCGCGCTGTTCTTTGTTGCGGGCCGCAGGCGAGCTGGCGGTTGCTGTCTTCGGTGTGCTGTCGAGCACGGGTCGATAGCGCACCTCTACCGGGTACAGTCGTCCGGATACCTCAATCACGGGAGCAAGCCGCTCGCCCTGCGCGAAATGACGCGCAAAACGCTCGGCATCAATGGTGGCGGAAGTGATGATGACCTTCAGATCCGGACGTTTGGGTAGCAGCTGCTTCAGATAACCCAGCAGGAAGTCGATATTCAGGCTGCGCTCATGCGCCTCATCAATGATGAGGGTGTCGTATTGCTGGAGCAGCGGATCGCCCTGTGTCTCTGCGAGCAGGATGCCATCGGTCATCAGCTTGACCCATGCCCCTTCGGAGAGGGTGTCATTGAACCGAACCTTGTAACCGACATGCCTACCCAGCGGCGAAC
>RGWK01000533.1 GCA_010029775.1 Gammaproteobacteria bacterium | reverse complement strand
GCACTTGAACAGGTCAATGTCGTAGCGCGTGGTACGGCGTGTGCCATCGGCGGCGACATCCGAGTCGATGGTGATGGCGAGCGCAGGACACACGGCCTCGCACAGCTTGCAGGCAATGCAACGCTCTTCCCCGTTGGGGTAGCGGCGCAACGCATGCAACCCGCGGAAGCGTGGCGACTGCGGCGTCTTCTCTTCAGGATAGTTAACAGTCACCTTCTTGCGGAACAGCGTACGCGCCGTGACCGAGAGGCCCGTGAGCAGCTCGGTCAGCAAAAAGGTCTTGGCAATGCTCTGCAGTGACATGACGTTCGGTGCCTCAGTTCTGCCAGGGGCCAACGCCCCAGTACACCATCAGGCCTTCGGCCGCGATCCACACCAGCGTCACGGGGATCAGCACTTTCCAGCCGAGGCGCATGATCTGGTCGTAGCGATAGCGCGGGAAGGTGGCGCGGTACCACATGAAGCAGGTCAGGAAGAAGAACAGCTTGAGAAACAGCCAGTGAAAGCCGGGCGCAGCCAGCGGGTGGCCCGCGGCCAACAAGCCTTCGAACGGGCTCAGCCAGCCACCGAGGAAAAACACCGCCGTCAGCGCCGAGATGAGGATCATGTTCGCGTATTCGGCGAGGAAGAACAGCGCGAAAGCGATGCCTGAGTATTCCACGTGAAAGCCGGCAACGATTTCGGACTCACCCTCGGCCACGTCGAAGGGCGCACGGTTCGTCTCGGCGACGCCCGCGATCAGGTAGACGACGAAGAGCGGAAACAGCCAGATCAGGAACCAGTTCGACACGCCGCCCGCCTGCGCGCGAACGATATCACCGAGATTCAGCGTGCCTGCCGCCATGACAACGCCCACGAGCGCAAAGCCCATGGCGATTTCATAGGCCACGACCTGCGCTGCAGAACGCATCGCACCAAGGAATGCGTATTTTGAGTTGGCAGCCCAGCCGGCAAGGATCACTCCGTATACACCGACCGAGGTGAGCGAGAGTACGTACAACAAACCCGCATCGATATCGGCGATGACGAGATTCGGATCGAGCGGCATCACCGCCCACGCCGCAAACGCCGGAATCAGCGTGATGGCGGGCGCGATGCGGAACAGCCACTTGTTCGAGGCCGAGGGCACCACCACTTCCTTGAGCAGCAGCTTGATCACATCGGCGAACG
>RGWK01000532.1 GCA_010029775.1 Gammaproteobacteria bacterium | reverse complement strand
GAGCGACGAGCATTCCAATCGCTGCGGGCGAGCGCCTGACGACCAAGTACGATTTTGCGCGAGTGCTGCGTGCAAACGCCGCGGCCATTTTGCAGATGAATCTCGGTCGTGTCGGTGGGCTGCTCGAAGCAAAGAAAATTGCTGGCATGGCCGAGGCGCAGCATGTGCAGATCGCACCGCATCTCTACTGCGGTCCGGTGGTGGGTGCGGCGAACATCCAGCTTGCCACCTGCAGCCCCAACTTCCTTATCCTCGAGGGCATAGAGCGCTGGCAGGGCTTTCACGCCGACATCCTGCGCAAGCCCATCGAGTGGCAGGACGGGTACGTCATTCCTTCGCGTGAGCCGGGTCTGGGCGTTGAACTCAACGAGGACGTTGCTCGTGCGCATCCTTACCGCGGCACGATGCTGCACCTCGAAATGACGCAGCATCCTGCGCCCGTTTGACCTTGCGATCTGCCATGAACCGAGAGACTTTCGATTACGTCATCGTCGGCGGTGGTACCGCAGGGTGCATCGTGGCGAGCCGACTTGCACTGCACAGCGATGCCAGTGTGTTGCTGCTTGAGGCGGGCGGCAGCGACCTTCGACCCATGGTGCAGATTCCAATCGGTTACGCGCGGTTGCTTTTTGCAAAGGGCGTGAACTGGTTGTACGAGACCGAGCCTGACCCAGGGCTCGCCGGGCGGCGCAGTTTCTGGCCTCGCGGCAAGGTGCTCGGCGGTTCCGGTTCGATCAACGCCATGGTTTACATGCGCGGCTTACCCAACGATTTCGAAGACTGGCGGGCTCTCGGTAATCCGGGTTGGGGTTACGAGGACGTGCTGCCGTTTTTTAAGCGCGCAGAAGATCACGATGACGGCGATCCCGCCTACCACGGGCGGGGCGGGCCGATTCACGTCACCGACGTGTCGCGCGACGTGCATCCCTTGTGTGATCGTTACGTGGCGTCCTGCGAATCGCTGGGCTTTCAGAGAACGGCGGATTTCAACGGCGCGCAGGGAGAGGGCGTCGGCGTCTACCAGATCAACACGCGCAATGGTCTGCGCTCCTGTAGTGCGAACGAGCATCTGCGCGGTGCGCGTCGTCGGCCCAATCTGACGGTTCGCACGGGGGCGCTGGCTACGCGCGTGCTTTTTGAGGGCAAGCGCGCCATCGGCGTGCGTTATCTG
>RGWK01000531.1 GCA_010029775.1 Gammaproteobacteria bacterium | reverse complement strand
GCTGATTCCCAACCCGCCTCACATCGGTGGCCGCTACGCCTTCGAAGACGCCCACTCGGCGCTCGCAGCGATCCAATCGGGCAATACGGTAGGCAAGCTCGTTCTCGAACCGCAGCGCGCGGCGGGGTCGGCAGCGGAGTAGAATCACCGCGTGTCTGATCCCGCACTCGCCGACCGTCCCAAGGCCAAATCCATCCGGCCGCTGGCTGCCCTGTGGCCCTACCTGCGCCCGTATCGTGGCGTACTCGTCGCGGCGATGGTCGCGCTGTTGCTCGCCTCGGGTGCGATGCTCGCATTACCCGTTGCACTCAAAGGCCTCATCGATCGTGGCATGGCGGTGGGTAACGCCGACACGATCAATATTTACTTTGTGCTCTTCCTCGGTGCCGCCGTGCTCTTCGGCGGCTTCGCGGCCCTGCGCTTCTACCTAGTCACCTGGCTCGGTGAGCGCGTGGTTGCCGACCTGCGCTCAGCGGTCTACCGCAACGTGATCCGCATGGACCCGCAATTTTTCGAAGTGACGCGGACCGGTGAAGTGCTCTCGCGCCTGACCACCGACACCACGCTGGTGCAATCCATCTCGGGGGTGGGCCTATCGATCGCCCTGCGCTCGTCCATCAACCTTGTCGGTTCGCTGGTGCTGCTCGCCATCACCAATCTAAAGTTGCTGTCGCTGATCGTGGTCGCAATGCCGGTGGTCATCGTCCCCGTGATCGCCCTCGGGCGTCGACTGCGCACCCTGTCGCGCCGCTCGCAGGACACGGTGGCAGACACCAGCGGTCTTGCCGGTGAAACGCTGAATGCCATCCAAACGGTGCAGGCGTTCACGCTCGAATCACTCAATGCAGGGCGCTTCGACCGCTCCGTAGAGACTGCATTTGATGTTGCGGTCATCCGCACGCGGGCCCGCGCCTGGCTTACTGCGCTCTCGACGGTGCTCGTCTTCGGGGCGATCACGCTCGTGCTGTGGTTCGGCGCCCATCAGGTGCTGGCCGGCACCATGACGGGCGGCGAGCTCGGGCAGTTCCTGCTGCTCGCCGTTTATGCGGGCGTGGCAGCCGCATCGCTGAGTGAGATGTGGAGCGAGGTGCAGCGTGCCGCGGGCGCGATGGAGCGGCTGGTGGAATTGCAAAGCGCAACGCCCGCGATCGTGGCACCGGAGAAACCCGTT
>RGWK01000054.1 GCA_010029775.1 Gammaproteobacteria bacterium | reverse complement strand
TGCTTTCGTGAAGAGCTCAAGCAGCTGCCCCTCGGGCTATGGATCGCAGGGCGACTACTGCGTCTCGGACCGTTAGCTTTGTACGACACGCGCCTCGCGTGCGATCTCTTCGATTCGTTGCATCAGCTTTTGGTTCTGCTCCATGAGTAGCTGCACGAGGTTACTCATATCCGGCGAAGTGATCGCAGGTGCCTTAGCCCTCTCCCGCCATCCACTCAGTTCCACGACCTTCATCTCGGGGCGTAACTTGCTGTAGTGACGCTCGATCATTGGGCGGCTCGTTCCCATCTGTGCGGCCAACGTTTCCATACTCAGGTCTTTGACTAAGCCGCTGGTCGCGTAGGTATGCCGGAGGCTGTAGAGGGTTCGAACGTTGCCGTGAGCATCCTTCTCAATTCCGAGCCAACGCAGGAAGATCTTAAAGGACTTGGTCAAGCGCTGATGATTCGGGACGCCGCCCTCGCGCGTCCGGAAGACGTAAGCATCTTGCTTAAAGAGCAGCTCCTCAGAGAGATCTTTCAGCTCCTCAAATCGCTGCTGTAGGGCTTTGAGCGGCCCCGAGACGTTCCCGTCGATATCGCGGCACACCAAAGTGCGGGGTCGTTTCTTACCCACGACCGCAAAACGCAGTGTGGAGGGCGCCGCCTCGCCCATATCGCCCTCACCCCGAAACACCGATATGCGCTTGATCTGATTCCATTTAAGGTTGAGTGACTCTACGCCCGGACGCATACCCGTGTTGCAGAGCACCGCGACATAATCGACGAGCAACTCCCGAACCGCCCTCGAGCAATCCTTATGCCCACGCGCGATGAACTCTGGCAGCTTTTTGAGTATCAGCTGACACTCATCGTCATCGAAATAGGGCCTCGGATTCGTCTTGGCGCCGTTATTGAAGAGTGCCGGGATCTGCAAAGGCATCATGTAGCCTCGCGCTACCGCCGTGCGAAATACCCGATTCAGCGCTGCGTTGTGCGTGTTGATCGTGCTTCGGTTCGCCTTACGTTCGAGCTTATCCGTTCGATACTGATCGAGCAGTACAAGCTGCGCGTGTCCGATCTTAGCAATCGGATACCGGCCGAGCGCTGGGATCAACCATCCCCGTATCGCCAGGATGTAGTCGCGATTGGATTGACGGCCGACCCCGGAGGCGAGCTCAGACTGGAGCTCTTTCATTGTTAAATTGGCGACATCTGCGAACTTACGGACGATATCGATTTCGCCTCGGGCTTGGGCGTCTTTCATCTCTTGGTGCCGTCGCAAGGCGACCGCTTTGGCGACCTCGAGATCCTCCGTACGTGTGCTGATGGATATCCACGTACCCGATACACGACGGATACGGGCTTGCCAGAGCCGACTACGGTCGCGCTTATAAAGGGTCACTCCTTCGGTGACCTCACGCTCTTCAAACCTAACTTCTTGTTTTGTGACTCCGTACCGCACAACACACGCTCGCCTGTATCCTCATGCGCAGCGAATGCTGCGCTACGAAGTGATCAGCGTAGTGCCGTACCTCTACAAGGACGATCCTTTGGTCAAAGAAAGTTATTGACCGCAAGTCACTCGGTGCGCGAAAGGTGCTTACCTGTAAATATTCGAAATAGGCAAGCTAGGTGCTTGAGGCCTAAGAGGAAATGGTGGCCAGAGTCGGAATCGAACCAACGACACGCGGATTTTCAGTCCGCTGCTCTACCAACTGAGCTATCTGGCCTTGCAGGACGCTGCCCCGAACGGGGAGCGGTATTAGACTCGCGCAGCCCTGTGGCGTCAAGCCATGCCCGATGCAAATGACTGATTATGCTGGGCTTTTTATTGCGGGCTTTGCGCCGACCAGACACTGCGGCCGCGGGAGATGGTTTCGAGCACTCGCAACTCCTGAAGCGCTTCGGGGTCGGTGCGCAGCGGATCGGCCGAGAGGCGCACGAAATCGGCTTGTTTACCCACTTCGATCGAGCCTTTGAGGGCTTGATCGCCCTGCTGGCGTGCCGCATTGATCGTGAGGCCTTGCAGCGCCTCCCACACCGTCAGACGCTGTGCAGGGCCGAGAATGTCGCCACTGCGCGTGCGGCGCGAAGTCGCCGACCAAAGCGTGCGCAGCATGTCGGGTGGCACAACCGGGGTATCGGTGTGCAGCGTGTACGAGAGCCCGCGGTCGATCGCCGAACGCGTTGGGCTGATGCGATCGGCGCGCAACGGTCCGAGCGTCTCTTCACGGTGCCAATCGCCCCAGTAGAAGGTGTGCCCCACAAAGAACGACGGCGTCATGCCGAGCGCCGCCATGCGATCGAGCTGATCATCGCGCACCGTCTGCGCATGAATCATGACTACATCGGGCGCTGCATTAGGCATTGAACTTTTGGCGGCTGCGACGGCGTCGATGAGCATCTGTGCGGCGGCATCGCCGTTGGCATGTGCGAGCACGGGGATGCCACGCGTTGTTGCTTCGCTGATGGCGCGCTCCACGGCTGCAGCGGGCAGAGTCGGATAGCCGACGTAGTCCTTGGTTTGGCCAGCCGGCGGTACGCGGTACGGCTGAGACAAAAACGCCGTTTTGCCCTGCGGGCTGCCATCGAGGATGAGCTTGATGCCGTAGTGCTTGATGCGGTTTTTATAGGCTTTCTCGGCCACAAATTTTTTGAGATCAAGACTGACAGGCGACCACAGGGAGTAGGTCACCACATCGAGCGTCAACATATTTCGCCGCGCGGCCTCATCCAGCAAAGCGCGCGACGGCGGCGTGAGCGCGCCCTCTTGCACACTGGTCAGGCCCTGGCTCGCGTAATAGCGCAGTGCTTGGGCCAGATCGACGAGTGCGGACTCGGGCGGCGGCTGCGGCACCTTGCTGCGTACGAGACCGAACGCCGACTCCTCCAGCACGCCGTTGGGTTCGCGTGAACCATCACGACGCCGAATCACACCACCGCTCGGATCGGGCGTCGTCGCATCCACGCCGGCAAGCGCGAGCATTGCCGAATTCGCCGCGGCCAGGTGACCCGACACGTGCGCGAGGAGAATGGGATGCTGGGTTGATACTGCATCGAGATCCTCGCGCGTAGGATGCCGGCGTTCCTGCAACTGCGCATCGTCGTAGCCACGCCCAACCACCACAGTGCCCGGCGCCAGCCGACGATCCGCGATGAACTGGCGCAGCACCCGCTGCACATCGGCGATGTTGCGCACGCCGCCGACCGGCGGCGCTGACAGATCCGCGAGACTTTGGACCGTGGCGGTGGCTGTGAGATGACCGTGCGCGTCAATGAATCCGGGCAGCAACACACTCGAACCGAGCTCGATGACGCGGGTGCCCCCGGCTCGATGGCGCATGACCTCCGCCTTGGAGCCGACCGCGATGATGCGCTCGCCGGCGACCGCCACAGCCTCCGCCTGCGACCTCGGCCCGCCGGGTGCGCCCGCCATCGTCACGATCTCGCCTATATAAATGGTATCGGCGGGGGCAGGGACCGCCGCGCCCGAGGGGACCGCAAATAATTGGGCAACGACTAGGGCGGCCAACAGAATAAATCGAGTCATAGATTAAAAATATGACACAAATATTTGATTGTGATAGATTTTAAGACCTGTCAGACAGAGGGCTCTCTGACGATACGCACATGTACGGAGACCATCATCAGAAGCATTGTGCGACGCTACAAACCCCAAGACAATCAATCAAATCTAAGGCGCCCGCTAAGGGAGTTGTGCATGAAAATCAGTCTTCAATCGTCGGCCCCGACCTCGCAACGCGGTATCTCTGCCATCGAGTACCTCGTGCTCGCGGTGGTCGTGATCGGTGCCATCGCCACGGCCGCAGGCCTGTTCGGTGGGGACATCTCTGCTGCCTTTACCGCACTCGGCGATCTGATCAACCCGCCCTGATCATCACCCGCACGGCCGCGCCACCATGGCTTTTCCGAGGGTTCGCCGCGAGGCGCTGCTCGCGATCGCGGCTCTGGCGGGTTTGCTCATCTCGCTGGTGTTGATCTACACCGTAGAGCGCCGGGCAGCCGTCACTACAGTCCCAGTGCTCGTGGTCACGAAGTCCGTAGCCAAGGGCACAACGCTGGAAGCCAGCATGGTCGAGGTCAAACAGTGGCCTGCTCACGGGCGGCTGGCGCGAATTGACCTGTTCGCAGGTGAGCCGCTGCTCAATGCCAAACTGCGCCAACGCGGTGAACGCGGCGATCTGAACGATCAACTCGGCGTCGGTGAACGCGCGCTGTCCATCCGCGTCAACGACATCGTCGGTGTACCCGTCGACAGCATTCTCGGACAGCATGTCGATCTGCTACTCACTCAACGCGTCGGAGACGCGGCCGCATCGAGCCTGCCGGTTGCAGAGCGTGTTCGGGTTCTGGCTGTCAACAACACGGGCTCAGCCGATCGTCCTCAGCCGATCCGCATGCTGACCTTGGCCGTCACGCCGGCACAAGCGACCGCCATCGAGGAATCGCGCAGTACCGGCACGCTCACGGCACTCGTGCGAAATCCGCGAGATCGCCGCATGACGACGGCACCCGCTGCAGCGCCGTCAACCAGTTCAGCAAATGGCGAAGGCACGGACGGGGCCCGCGCAGTCGAACGACCGGCAGCGAAACCGCTACGGTGCGCCCATGAGCGGTGCAAAACGGTTTCTGATTTCTTTGGTTGTTGGGATTGCTCTCATCTACGGGGCCTCGAGTCCGCTACAGGCCGAGAGCCCCCCGATCATGATCACAACCGGCCACTCCACCGTGTATGCGCTGGTTGAGCCGGTGAAGCGCGTCGCCATCGGTGACCCCACGGTCGCAGAGATTCGGGTCCTCGACAACTCGGCGCTGTACATTTTGGGTCGCAAGATCGGCACCACCAACTTGATGATCTGGCCGCGCTCGGGTGCTACGCCTTTAAGCGTCGACCTGCGCGTGACCCGGGATGTCAGCGCACTGCAGGCCGATATCGCTCGCCTGTTTCCGCAGGAGACACAACTGCGAGTTACGGCGAATGGCGAATCGATCGTGCTCGGTGGGGCCTTGGTCGATCCGACCAACGCCATCGCGATCGTTGATCTCGCCAAGCAGTTTGCCGGCGCCGACAAGGTCAGCAACCTGATGACCGGGGCCAGCGCGCCACAAGTGCTGCTCGAGGTAAAAGTCGCCGAAGTGTCGAAGACGCTGATCGATCGGCTGGGCGCGAAGTTGAACCTGACGTCGGGGACCTCGCGCACCATCACGCTGCTCGGTAGTTTTTTGAGTGGTGCTGCGGCGACCGTGACCGGCGTGGACGGCACCGACTCCGTGACGATTGATGCCGAGACCCGCAATGGGCTCATCAAGATCCTCGCGGAGCCCACCATCGTCGCCTTGAGCGGTGAGCAGGGTGAGTTCCTCGCGGGCGGCAAGATCTTCATCCCGGTGGCACAAGGCTCAACCGGGGGCGTGAGTGGCGGAGCGATCACACTCGAAGAACGCGAGTTCGGCGTGGGCGTAAAATTCTTGCCGACCGTGATGCGCGATGAGCGCATCAACCTCAAGGTGTCCGCCGAGGTGTCGGAGATTTCGAACTCCGGCACCAGCATCAGCGCGGGCGGACAAAACACGGCTGTGTTGCCGACCATCACATCGCGCAAAACGGCCACCACCATTCAATTGGCCGACGGACAGAGTTTTGCGGTAGGCGGACTGACCAAGGACAACGTCAAAGGCACCGCAGCCGCACTGCCAGGGCTCAGCTCCCTGCCGATCCTGGGCGCCCTCTTCCGCAGTACGGACTTCCAGAACGATCGCAGCGAGTTGGTGTTCGTGGTGACAGCGCGCATCCTTCGCGATCCGGCACAGAAAATTAGGCTGCCGACGGACGGCTTTAAAGAATCGACTCGCACCGAGCGATTTCTGGGCGGCGATCTCGAAAGCCAGCAGCGCCCTGCGCCGCGCTGACACGGACCACACGCCATGCGCATCGCCCTGTACTCCAAGCAACTCGATGGGCTGAAGCGCCTCGTCGAACAACTTGCTACGGACAAGCGCGTGAGCCATCTGCGCACCGTTTCGGTAGACGGTGCGGAAGCCGGCGATCTGTCGCTGCACAATGTTGACGTGTTGATTCTCGACGATCTGATCGGCGAGTGGATCACACCGGCCGAGCTCGAGAAGCTCAGCAATTCCCATCCTGATGCACTCATCATGTTGATTGCGCGACAGGACAGCAGCGCGCTGTTCGTTGATGCAGTCGGCGCTGGGGTCCGCAGTATCCTGCGCTGGCCGGCCACCCCGGCGGAGATCGATCACGCCATCGCGCAATGTCTCGACCGCCTGAGCCGTCACGGTGCGCGCCATGATGGGCGAACCTTCACGATTCTCGCGGCCAAGGGCGGCAGCGGCGCAACGTTCACCGCGCTAAACCTCGCCTATATATGGGCCACCCGACTCGAAAAGCGAACCCTCATCATCGATCTCGACCTGCAATACGGCGATGCGACGTTCGGTTTAGGCGAAAGCAAACACCGCTCCAACGTCGTTCAGGTTGCACAGGACGAGACTCTGGAGGCGAGCTATCTGGAGTCGGCGTGTGTGCCACTCCGACGCAATCTGTTTCTGCTGCCCTCGCCCGTCAGTCTGGAAGAAGCCGCACGGCTCGAGCCTTCGCGGCTCGACAATCTTCTAGTGCTCGCTTCGCGCCTGTTTGACGTGGTCATCATCGATTTGCCCTCTCATATTGATCGAATCACTACCTGCTGCATGGAACACTCGAATCAGGTGCTGCAGGTGGTTGCACCGACCGTAGTCGATCTGCGCAATCAGCAGCGGCAATTGCGCTATCTGCATGAGCTCGGCGTTCCCGTAGCGAAGGTCGGCACGCTGATCAATCGCATGCCAATGTCGGAACGCCGCCGACGCAACGTCGATCCCTTTGCGACTGAGATCGAGAGGCACTTGAGCAATCGAACGCTGGGCCGTTTGCCTCGCGACGATGATGCCGCGGCACTGGCAATCGGAGCGGGCGAATCGGTAGTGACCGTCGCGCCCGACTCGCCGCTCAGTCGCGCCTTGGAAAGTACGGCACACTCGCTTCTCGGTGTGACAGCCGGCGAGACAACGATGCCATCCGGTTGGCGACAGTGGCTGTCGCGCCGACGCCAGTAAAAGGATGTCTGCATGACGGTACGCGAGTCACAAGCCGCTTCATTTCCAAGTGACACGGGTCGTGATCCGACCGGAAGACACTCGGTGCGAGCCCGTATCCACGCCAAGCTCCTCGACCGGCTGGATCTGACGGCCCTGGAACACCTTGCCGCAGCACAAATCCGCTTCGAACTCGAGCGCGCGGTACAAGCCTTGCTTGGCGAGGAGACACTGGTACTGTCGCGGCGAGAGCGAGACAAACTCGTCGACGACATCTTCCACGAGGTCACGGGTCTCGGTCCACTCGACGCCCTGCTCGGTGATTCGACGATCTCGGATATCCTCGTCAACAATTTCCGTGAGGTTTATGTCGAACGGCGTGGCGTGCTCGAGAAAGTAGATGTGTCGTTCAACGACGACGCGCATCTCATGCGTATCATCAACAAGATCGTGGCGGCCACCGGCCGACGCATCGACGAATCGAGCCCCATGGTGGACACGCGCCTCGCCGATGGCTCGCGCATCAATGCCATCATTCCGCCTCTGTCGGTTCGCGGCCCCGCGCTGTCGATACGCCGGTTTGCGATCGTCCCCTTCACCATGGAGTCACTGGTCACCAACGGCACGCTGAGTGAGTCCATGGCGAATTTCGTGCAGGCCATGGTCCGTGCCGAGATCAACCTACTGATCGTCGGCGGCACGGGCAGTGGCAAGACCACCCTGCTCAATGCCCTCAGCGGGTTCATTCCGCACCAGGAGCGCATCATCACCATCGAGGATGCGGCGGAACTGCGCCTGCAGCAGCCCCACGTGGTGAGCCTCGAGACGAGGCCACCCAATGTCGAAGGCAAGGGCGAAATCACGGCTCGCGAACTCGTTCGCAACGCGCTGCGTATGCGACCGGATCGAATCGTGGTCGGCGAAGTGCGTGGTGACGAAGTGATCGACATGCTGCAAGCCATGAACACAGGTCACGAGGGATCGATGACCACGGTGCATGCGAACTCGCCGGCTGACTCCCTCGTGCGACTCGAAAACATCATCGGAATGAGTGGCGTCAGCATCCCTTACAAGCCACTGCGCCAACAGATCTGCTCGGCCATTCAAGCGATCGTCGAAATCGAACGTATGTCGGACGGTAAGCGGCGAGTCGTCAGCATTCAGGAAGTGTTCGGCATGCAGGGCGATGAAATCTCCCTGCGCGAGATCTTTGCGTATCGCCAAACCGGCGTCGACGCGCAGGGCGCAGTTATTGGCACCTTCGCTGCATGTGGCACGATTCCCGCGTTCCTCGCCAAGTTGCGCTCGCGTGGGGAGAAACTCGACGATGCGCTGTTTGCAGCGCCGGGGACGGGGGGCTGATGGCGGGCGATTGGCTCGACACGGTACTGAGACTTGCCGGGATCGGCTGCGGAGCTGCCGCCGTGGTGGCAGCCGTAATGTGGTGGAAGGACACTCGTAGCCCTCTGGTGCGTCGCGCACGCGAGCGAATCGAATCCAGCCTGATCGATCTTGGCGAAGAGCGGCAGATTTTTGTCGCTGGTCCTGGCGATGAACCTTTAAGACGACGAGGCGAGACGACAAGCGTCTCGGCCATCATCCGTTATCTCAACGAGGCCGGGTTGCCGCTCAGCCCGCGACTGGTCGGTTGGTTGGGGCTGGTGTGGCTGCTGCTCGTCGGCGTGCTGGTCGTGAATGCGGTCGACTCGAGCATCCTGCGAGGGCTCGGGCTCTTTGTCGGTTGCGCCGTGCCCGTGCTGCTCGTGATGCGCCGACACTCCGAGGCGGAACGGGCACTTGAACGCCAGTTACCCGAAGCACTCGATGTCATGGTCCGCGCTCTGCAAGCCGGTAAACCTCTACCCGCTTGCTGGCTCGAAATGAGCCAGGTTCTCGAAAAACCGATCGCACCCCTCTGTCACGACATCTATCTCAAGATGCAATACGGTGGTGAGCTTGACGAGGTGTTGCGCGAGGTCTCCGGCAGAGTGCCCTCGGAGGATGTCCGGTTTTTTTTCACGGCGCTGCGCATTCAGACCCGAAGCGGCGGCAATCTCGTACAGCTGCTGCGGGATCAATCTGAGCTGATCCGAGATCGACTCGCGCTGCGCGGTCGAATTCAGGCTATTTCCTCTGAGAGCCGGATGTCGGCTTGGATCATGGGCCTGATGCCCTTTCTAGTCAGTCTGATGATGTATGCCCTCTCGCCAAAGACGATGTCGCTGCTGTGGACGACGCCCGCCGGTATTCGCATGATCGAATTCGGTCTCATCATGCAATTGCTCGGCGTAGCGTGGATCAGTCGACTGATCCGAATCCGGGTGTAGCGCATGAGCGTAATACCGACCGAGTGGATTCTTGGGCTTGTCGTTTTTCTCTGCACGAGCAGTCTCTGCTATCTCGCGCTGCGGGAGCGGCAGCAACGTGCCTGGACTCGCAGCTCCGCGTTCTTGCGGCAAAGCCTGTCGCTGGAGCCCGTGGCCAAGCCGATCGGCGCGCCATGGTACGAACAGCTCACGGGTCGCTGGGGCGATGCCAACCGGCTGCACCGCGAAATCGAACTCAACCTCGCCAACGTGCTCGATCTGATGCGCGTGTGCATCGATGCGGGGCTCGATCTGTATTCAACGATGGCCCGTGTGAGTCAGGAGTTCGAGACGACGAGCCCCAAGCTCGCGCGTTTGTTTCGCAATGTGCAATTGCAACTGAAAGCCGGTGCCAGCCGCGAACAGGCCTTCGAAGGCTTTGCGGAAGCCAGCGGATCGCCCGAGGTTCGCAACCTGATGGTGAGTCTCGCGGAGGCCGAGCAATTCGGCGCAGGCGTTGCAACCATTCTCAAGACGTACTCGAGCGAGCTACGTACACGCCGGCGGCTGAAGGCGGAGGAGCTCGGTGCGAAACTGTCCACCAAACTGTTGTTTCCTCTGCTGCTGTGCCTCTTTCCGGCCATGATGGTGGTGCTTGCGGGCCCCTCGATACTCGCTGCCATCGAGATCGTGCGAGGCATGCAGTGAAGCGCGCAGCCTCGCGGCAGCGCGGGGTGCTGGCACTGTGGACCGCGGTGCTGCTGCCTATCGTGATAATGCTGCTCGCTCTCGTGATCGAAAGTGCCTACCTTTTCGCACTGCGCCGCGCACAGCAGACCGCGACGGATCTCGCCGCCCAAGCGGGCGCGCTGCAAGCGCTGCGCGAGGACGCAGCCGGGGTCGCCACTGCGGCACGCTACACCGCCGCTGAAAATGGCTTCCCCGTCGCTGCCAGTACCACAGTAACCGTAGACAGACCGCCCGCCACTGGCGCCTACGCTGGAAACGAGCTGGCGGTACGCGTGCGCATCGAGCATCAGCCACCGAGACTTTTTTCGGCACTGTTTGCCGGCGCCTCCACGCTGATCGGCACGCAGGCGACGGCGCGGTTGCGCCGTCCCGCGTGCCTGATGACGCTCGCCGATACCGGCAACGGATCGCTCGCCATCGATGCCAATGCGAATATTCCCGGAGCGGCCTGTACCGCACAGGTCAACTCGAGCGGCGCTACGGCGCTGACCGTCGGTAACAACGCCCAAGTGGCGCTGCTCTCGATCCGCGTGCGCGGCGGCCGATCGATCAGTGGCAGCGCGACGGTGAGCCCGATCCCGGTGACGGGGGCGGCCACGGTCGTCGATCCGATGCTGGGGCTCACCGAGCCCACCTTCACGGCCTGCGATTACAACAACTTCGTCGCCAGCGGCACCGTCACGCTACAGCCCGGGACCTATTGCAATGGCATCCGCCTCAATGCCAACGCACGGGCCACCTTGGCGAGCGGGAACTACCTGATCTACGGCGGCGGACTGAGCACAAATAATAACGCGCGCCTAACCGGCAC
>RGWK01000530.1 GCA_010029775.1 Gammaproteobacteria bacterium | reverse complement strand
CCAGCCTGATCAACAAGCTCCGGAAGGACGTCGACAGCCTGGTGCTGAAGATCGCCACGTTGCAGGACCAGAAGGCTACCGGTGTATCGGGCGGAGCCTCGCTGGCCGGTGTGTGGACAACCCGCACGCTGAATACCATCTACAGCGACCCGTATGGGCTCATCACAAGCCTGAGCAGCAACCAGTTCACCGTCGAGGCAGGCGAGTACCAGATCCGGGTGGTCAGCCCGTTCCACAGCACGCAGGGTACGCGCACCAGGATCTACGATGTGACCAACGGTGCCGTGATCGGTTACAGTGTCTCGACCTACGTCTACAACCAGACGAACGTCTACCTCTACCAGACCGAGCGTATCACGCCGCACAAGACCAACACCTACCGGCTCGACTACTACACCGAGCAGGCGAAAGCGGATGGTCTTGGCATTGCCACAAACACCGGTGACATCGAGATTTACACCATCCTCGACGTGGTCGACCTGAGCATTTCACCGCGGTGACCGCGATCCACCAGTGCGCACCGCCCATCTGGGTGGTAACACCGCTCGGGGAGGGCTTCGCGCTGTTCCTGATCGACTACGGCCCGAGCCTGAACAGCATTTGGGTGGTGCATTTATTCGACTCCGGCAGCGTGGTCCATGTAGACTCCGCGGAGATCAAGGTCGGCGGGAACGAAATGTACAACATCCCACACCCCAAACGACCGACATCCCGAAACATATGAAACACACCTTCCCGTGCGTCGAGTCGATGCGGCGCGTGAACCTCTCCAATGGCCGTGTAGTGCGTGTCTGGCGCGAGCGCACAAAGGATCTCCTAGCCGCCTCCTACGACGATGCCGACATCGTCGCCACCTGCATTGCGCAGGCAACCAACGACACGCAGCTCATCGCATCCCTGGGCAAGCTCAAGGGCGTGAGCGGTTCCGGTTTCAAAACCGCGACGCTCGACAATCAATTCCTGCAACTTGGTGACACGGGCGGCATCGTCGTCAACGTGCAGCCGGATGGTCTCGCCGAGGTCGTGATCGCGGCCAATCGCGTCGCCGATCCGGTATTCGACTCGACCCGCACCGGTGCGGGCACGCGCGTCGCGCGCGAGCAGATCGAAGGCTTGCCGTCGATCAACCGCAACATTCAAGACTACGTCCGCACCGATCCGCGCATCGCGCAGACGGACAAGGAGCGTGGCGAAATCTC
>RGWK01000529.1 GCA_010029775.1 Gammaproteobacteria bacterium | reverse complement strand
TCGATTCGTTGCTCCAGTATGGCGTCCACTGCCTGCAAGCGCTCAGGGTGGTTAGCGATATCCCGCGCGAGGAAACTCAGAAACTCACCGAGTACCGGATCATCGCCCTCGACCGATTGGGCACGACTGAGGACAACCTCTCCGCCCGGCCGGATGGAGTAGTGAATTTTGTCGCGTTTACCAAGGCGCAGTGCGCGACGCACCGTTTCTGGCACCGTTGTCTGGTAGCGGTCCGTCAACGTGGATTCCGCTTCAAGGTTGGTAGACACGGCGGTTTGCTCTCAGGGTTCGTTGATACCCAGAGGAAGGTATTACAGCGCGACAGGTTTGGCAATGCATTTGCATTACCATATCTCGCCTTTTCCATCAGTAACACTAGGCCATGCCCTAGCGCCGCCACAGCCCTCAACCTTGCCCCACCTCACCCTCGCAAAGCCTTGCCGCCTGGCGAAGCAGTTCCGGGCCGGCGCCGGGGGCGCGGGCGCCTTCGGAGAGTAGGCGGCGGTATTCGCGGGCGCCGGGCACGTGGCTCAGCAGCCCCAGCATGTGGCGCGTTATTGCGGGCAGGCGCTCGCCGCGGGCGAGCTCATGCTCGGCATACTCGGCCATGCGCTCTAGGTGCTCGGGCACCGTGAGTGGCCGAGGGCGCGGGGGCGTCGTAGCCAAAGGAGCGGCGGGATCCATCGCGGTTTCAGCCGCGTCAGCCTCGGCCAGCGCGGCGTAGAGCTCCGCAAGAACCATCGGCCGATGGTAGGCCTCGCGGCCAAGCATCACGCCATCAGCCCAGGCGAGCGAGCTCAGGCAATCCTCGGCCGTGCGTAGCCCGCCGTTTAGGACCACCGGCATGTCGGGGAAGTCTTCCTTGAGTCGGCGCGCCACGTCGTAGCGCAGCGGAGGAATCTCGCGGTTGTCGGCGGGAGACCATTTGCTGCCGAGCACGGCCTTGCGTGCATGCACGATCACCGAATCCGCGCCGGCCGCGCGCACGGCGACGAGAAAATCGCAGAGCCGGTCGTAATCCGCCTCATCGAACTGCTGCACGGCAGACTCGAGGTCGCGCCCGCCCGCGCGCAGCGTACCGATGCGCATCTTCACCGTGACCGGCACATCGACCACCTCGCACATCGCGGCCACGCAGTCGGCCACGAGCGCAGGTTCCTCCATCAGGCAGGCACCAAAGGCGCCCTTCTGCACCTTGT
>RGWK01000528.1 GCA_010029775.1 Gammaproteobacteria bacterium | reverse complement strand
TGGAACTGAGGGCACGAACATGGCCGAATATCAAAATCTGTTTACTCGCGTGCAGGTCGAGGCACCGCACTACCCGGGCGTACCGCACGACCCGAAGGGCGTGTGGAGTCGCGGCGTCAAGGCGAGCGCGAACTACTGGCTGGGCAAGATCGGCGATGCGCAGATCGGACCGTTCTACCTCGGTTCAACCGGGGTGATCTCCATCATCTGCTTCATCATCGCCTTCGAGATCGTAGGCCTAAACATGCTGGCGTCGGTGAACTGGAATCCCTTGCAGTTCATCAAACAGCTGCCGTGGCTGGCGCTGGAGCCTGCGGCTCCGGAATACGGCCTGCGCTTGCCGCCGCTGCAGCATGGCGGCTGGCACTTGATGGCGGGCTTCTTCCTGACGGTGTCCGTGCTCTTGTGGTGGGTGCGTACTTACACGCTCGCACGCAAGCTGCGCATGGGCACGCACACGGCGTGGGCCTTCGCCTCGGCAATCTGGCTGTTTTTGGTGCTGGGCTTTATCCGCCCGGTGCTGATGGGCAGCTGGTCAGAGGCAGTGCCTTTTGGAATCTTTGCCCACCTCGACTGGACTGCAGCGTTCTCGCTGCGCTACGGCAACCTGCTCTACAACCCGTTCCACGCGTTGTCGATCGTGTTCCTGTACGGCTCGGTGCTGCTGTTCGCAATGCATGCCGGGACCATCATGGCGGTCAGCCGCTACGGTGGCGAACGCGAAGTCGAGCAAGTGCTCGATCGCGGCACGGCCTCGGAGCGCGCGGCGCTGTTTTGGCGCTGGACCATGGGCTTCAACGCCACCATGGAGTCGGTGCATCGCTGGGCTTGGTGGTTTGCCGTGTTGTGCACGTTGACGGGAGGCATCGGCATCCTGCTCACGGGCACTGCGGTAGACAACTGGTATCTGTGGGCAGTCAAACACGGCGTGGCGCCGAGTTATCCAGCCACCTTCGAAGTACTGCCTGATCCCGCCCTGAATTCGGGAGGCGCGCAATGAATCACTTGGGACGCATCCTGCTGGCGGGTGTCGCCAGCATCGGACTCCTCGCCGGTTGTGGCGAGCGGCCGCCGATCGAAACCCAGCAGCTTGGCTATCGCGGCACGGGGATGGAAGAGAACACCAATCCGCGTCTGCTTGCTGAGCTGGTCGCAAAGAATCAGGTTCCGGCGTCGCAACCGCCGGCTGATGCGAGCGG
>RGWK01000527.1 GCA_010029775.1 Gammaproteobacteria bacterium | reverse complement strand
CTGGATCAGTGTCACCGGAACGATCTTCGCCGTGGGGCTTCTCCCACTCGGCCTAACCTCGCTACTGTTTGAACTGAAGCCAACTCCGACTCTGCCGTTTCCCGCTGTCGTTCAGGACCCGTGGAACATCGCGAGCGCCGCTCTCTATCTTGCGGCGCTGCTCCCGGCACTCTTTGCGGGGCGCGAACTTCTGCGAGCTGAATCCGCGAGGTACCGCCCGATTGAGCGACGGTACGTCGAGGTTCTCGCCGCGTTCGGCGTCGGCGCCCTTGCAGCCGTCTTGGCGCCGATTGGAACCTCGCAGCTCTACGACACGCTACAAACATGTACCAACGAATATGTCTGCACCCGACCACCAGGGGAGTGGATCGTGATCGGCCTCCTGACTGGCTTGACCGCCTGGCGGCTGATTCGGGGTGCTGAACGGGCGAAGCAGCCGCTCCTCTGGATCGGCGCGCTTCCTCCCGTGGTCACGACCGCAATTGCGATCAACATGTATCTCCCTGCCGAACTCGGTGGCCTTCCGATCGCGGGGGCACTGATCGCCGTTGGCGGCCTCCTGCTCCTGCGACGCGCTACGATGGCGGCAGCGCCGCGTCCGCGGCGAGCATCGAAAGGGAGGTAGTACCCATGAGCGACGCCAAGAAGATCACCGTATACGGCGCAGATTGGTGCAGCGACTGCACGCGATCCAAGGGCTACCTCGACGCACATCAGGTTCCCTATACCTATGTGGATGTAGATGCCGACGCGGCGGCCAAGGAGATGATCGAGACGCTGACTGGCGCGAAGTCGATCCCCGTGATCATCTTTGAAGATGGTTCGTACCTGATCGAGCCATCCAACGCGGAGCCCGGCGCGAAGGCCGGCGTTCCGCAGAGCTAGCGCGCGGCGAGCGGTAGCTCGTCGAGGCTCGTTAGCACCACGTCGGCAATCTCGGCGGCGCCCGCCGAAGACGGCGCTCCAGGAAGCGGCACGACGACCACGCTCATCCCCGCGGCCTTGCCAGCGCGTGCGCCAGCGAGCGAATCTTCAATGGCGAGCGAACGCTCAGGCGCAGTGTTGATGCGGCGACACGCTTCAAGATAGACGTCGGGGAGCGGCTTCCCCCCGGCAACCTCGTCGCAGCTCACGTAGGTGTGCACGACGTCGGCGAGTTCGAGGATCTCGATGAGCGTGGCGATGATGCTGCGCGGGCT
>RGWK01000526.1 GCA_010029775.1 Gammaproteobacteria bacterium | reverse complement strand
CCGTGAAGGTGCTCGTCGAGGGCGTGGAGCGCGGCACCGTGGGAACCTTGGAGAGCGGCGCCTACTACACCGCTGAGGTGTCGCCTGCAGCCGAGATCAACGTCTACGACGACAAGGAGCTCGAGGTGCTCTCGCGCTCTGTGGTCTCGCAGTTCGAGCAGTACGTGAAGCTCAACAAGAAGGTGCCGCCTGAGGTGCTCACGGCGCTTGCCGGCATCGAGGATGCCGGACGGTTGGCGGACACCGTTGCCGCGCACATGGCGCTGAAACTTGGCGACAAGCAAAAGGTGCTCGAGATTCTTGATGTTCGGGCGCGCCTTGAGCACATTCTTGTGGCCATCGAAGGCGAGATGGATGTGCTGCAGATCGAGAAGCGCATCCGCGGGCGCGTGAAGGCCCAAATGGAGAAATCGCAGCGCGAGTACTACCTGAATGAGCAGATGAAGGCCATTCAGAAAGAACTCGGCGAGATGGAAGACGGCGTCAACGAGGTTCAGGAACTCGAGCAGAAGATCAACGCCGCCGGCATGCCGAAAGAGGCCAAGGAGAAGGCCACCGCAGAGCTCAACAAACTCAAGATGATGTCGCCCATGTCGGCCGAAGCCACTGTGGTGCGCAACTACATCGACTGGCTCGTCAAGGTGCCTTGGAAGAAGCGCACCAAGGTTTTGAAGGATCTGGCGAAAGCTGAGGAAGTGCTGAACGACGATCACTACGGGCTTGAGAAGGTCAAGGAGCGCATCCTCGAGTACCTCGCCGTGCAGCAGCGCGTGGACAAGATCAAAGGCCCGATTCTCTGCCTCGTCGGGCCGCCGGGCGTGGGTAAAACCTCACTCGGTCAGAGCATTGCGCGGGCGACCAATCGCAAGTTTGTGCGCATGAGCTTGGGTGGTGTGCGCGATGAAGCCGAGATCCGCGGCCATCGGCGCACCTACATTGGCTCGATGCCGGGCAAGGTGGTGCAGAATCTCTCGAAGACGGCGGTGACGAACCCTCTCTTCCTGCTCGATGAAATCGACAAGATGTCGATGGACTTCAGGGGCGATCCGTCTTCGGCGCTACTCGAAGTGCTCGACCCCGAGCAGAACAACGCTTTCAACGACCATTACCTCGAAGTGGATCTTGACCTCTCGCAGGTGATGTTCGTGTGCACAGCCAACAGCCTCAATATTCCGGCGCCGCTCCTCGATCGTATGGAGG
>RGWK01000525.1 GCA_010029775.1 Gammaproteobacteria bacterium | reverse complement strand
TGACCCCCGGTGGTTTCCACATCGACAAAGGCCACCGGGCCATCGAACAAGGCGTTCGGCATCGGCCCAGTTTAGCAGCAGCGCTGCACTATCCCCGGCACGAACGGCGCCGCGCTGCACCAAAGCGGTGCGCGTTTGGCGGTAGAATGCGCCGCCAGCCCACTAAACAGGCCTATTCGACCGTGGCATGGCGTTTGCTCTGTTACCCCCAGTTATCACACCCCCCGAGGATCCCTTCATGAAGACTGCCCCGCTCATCGCCGTCATTGCGCTAGGTGGCATCGCTGCCACCGCCCAGGCTGAAGTCAGTTCGACCATCACGGTCGCCTCCGATTACGACTTTCGCGGCATTTCGCAGACGGCGCGCGACCCGGCCCTGCAGGCGAGTCTCGACTGGTCGGGCGAATCCGGACTCTACGTCGGCGCCTGGGCCAGCAACGTCGACTTCGGCGATTCGGATGTCGAGCTGGATCTGCTCGCCGGCTACCGCGGCAGCATCAGCGAGGATGCAAGCTTTGATGTCGGCGTCGTGCAGTACCTGTACCTCGATACCTACAAGGATCTGAAGTTCACCGAGGCCTACGCCGGTTTCGGCTACAAGGCCGTCTCGGCCAAGATCTGGTACGCCTGGGACTTCAGCAATAGTGGTAAGTCGGCGTCGTACATCGAAGCGAACGCCGCCATCCCGATGGCCAATGATTTCTCGTTCAACCTGCACGCCGGCCACAGCGATGGCGACTTCTGGGGTGACGACAACTACACCGACTACTCCATCGGCATCAGCAAGACCGTCGGCAACTTTGCCTTGAACCTCAAGTGGGTCGATGGCAGCGATCTGGCCGCGTTCAAGAATGCGCCGGATGACATCGGCTCCTCCGAGAGCAAGGTTGTGTTCACGGTCGCGACCACCCTGCCCTGGGGTAATTGATCGGCGAGGCGGGTACCATGCGAAGGCATGACGGACTTCCAACGCAGCCCTCGCGAACTCGAGCTCGAGCAACGCACCCGCCAATTCATTCGTGACGTCGTCATTCCCCGCGAAACCCACCCTGGGTTTCGCGGGGAACCGACCGAAGAGCTGATCCAGCAACTGCGCCACGAGGCTCGCGGCGCGGGTCTGCTGGCACCGCAGGTCGCGCCCGAGTGGGGCGGATACGGCCTCAACCATCGCGAAACGGCCACCGTACTGCGCGCCGCGGGC
>RGWK01000524.1 GCA_010029775.1 Gammaproteobacteria bacterium | reverse complement strand
GTGTTCCCGTCCACCGCGACGGTGCTCTTCATCAACAACGTCAACGTGCAGCCCGGCACGAGCGCAAGCTACCAGTGGTGGCTTCAGGACGCCGAGCGCGCGAACCTCACGACCGGCACCATCAACCTCACGGGCGCCGCCTACGCCGCGTGGGGCACCGACGACGATTACCTCTACACGTACACGGCGCAGCAGCTCGGGCTTACGATCATCGCCATCGTGCCCGACGCGCCCGCCATCATCGCGCCGCCGCTTCCCGATATGAGCGTGCCGCCGATGGCAGACGAGCCCGCGCCCGTGGTAGGGTGACCGCCATGGACCCCAAGACCGCATTTTCAAACCTGGCCAACCTCGCGGCGTTCGCCACGCAGCGCGGCGGCCTCGAAATGCATCAGGTCGTGGCTCTCCACGAGAGCTTGACCGTTCTCGCAGGCGTGCTCGGCATCGAGCCCGCAGCGCAGGCCCCCGCCGTGGTGCCAGCGCCCGAGGCCGCGCCGTGATTATCGCGATCGCGTCTCTTGCCATCACCGTCCTCGTCCATTTGGCGGGGGCGGTGTGGTGGGCCTCTCGCATGAGCGAGCAGCTTGCGGGCGTGGTCAAGGTGGTCGAAGAAACGCGCAAGGATATTGCGGTGCTTCGTGGCGAGGTTCAGCGCCACGACACCGCGATCGCCGTCATGCGCGCGCTCGACGCCGCAGACCGAAACAGCAACGGAGCGGGGCACCCGTGACGCTCGAGGCGCTGGCAACTCACGCGGCGGTGTGGTGGCCGATTGTATCGGGCATCCTCAACGTCGTGCTGCGCACGCGGACCCCGGAAGAGTGGGTACGACGGTGCGAAGAGCGCCCGCGCCTCGCGGCGTTCACGCGCCTCGTGCGCTCGATTGGTCTCGACCCGGTTAAGATGGTTCGAGCTCTCGGAGAGCTCGCAAGTGGGGGTGAAAAGTGAATGGACGCAATTTTGGATTGGTCGCCGTGGCTTGCGTGGGCTTGCTATGCGGCGGGTGTGCTCACGAGTGCAAGGTGGCCTACCACGCAGCGACGGCGCTCGACGCAGCCTGCGCTTCCGCTGGCTTGGCAACGAGTGATCCTGAGCTCCTCCTCGTGTGCGCGTCGCAAGCCCTGAGCACGAAGCGCGCGCTTAAATCCGGCAAGTGTGCCGCCGAAACGAGCGGGCTTTACCCATGACCGACACGCTCAAA
>RGWK01000523.1 GCA_010029775.1 Gammaproteobacteria bacterium | reverse complement strand
TCGCCGAAGCGCGAAGCAACTGACTCGTGGCTCCCGGGCTAGGCGAGGACAGGAAACGGACATGGAGTTCCTGATCTTCAGCGTCTTCGCCGTCGTTTCGGTGGCGGCGGCATTGCTGATGGTGCTGCAGCGCAACGCGATGTATAGCGCGCTGTTCCTGGTGCTGATCTTCTTCTGCCTTGCGGTCTTCTACATCCTGCTCGGGGCATACTTCCTCGCAGTCGTCCAGGTAGCGGTGTATGCCGGCGCGATCATGGTGCTGATGCTGTTCGTGATCATGCTGCTCAATGTCGCCTACCCGGAGCCTGTTGATCGCGCGCTGGGTCTGCTCCGGCCGATTGGCTGGGCGTCCGCGCTTGTGCTCGCTTCGCTGGTGGCATGGATTGCGGCCGGTTCGCCTGGTGCCTCCGTTGCGCGGACGGCTTCCGGTGCGGGCCTTGCGCTGGGTACCGTCGGTGTCGCCGAAGCGGGTCACGTGCAGGAGGTCGCCGTCACGCTCTTTTCGAAGTACCTGCTGCCGTTCGAGATGACGAGCATCCTCCTCCTTGCCGCGATCCTTGGTGCGTCGGTGCTGGCGCGGAAGCGCCCAGATCACGCATAGGCAGGTTGGGGGAGACGGGAGATCCAGATGCCAGGGTTGCCGGAGACCGTGCCTACCGAGGCGTACCTCGCGCTCAGCGCAGTGCTTTTCGGCATTGGGGCCATCGGCGTGGTCTTGCGCAAGAGTGCGCTCACGATGTTCATGTCCATCGAGTTGATGCTGAACGCGGTCAACTTGACGCTCGTAGCATTCGCCCGCCAATTTGGGAGGCTCGACGGGCAAGTCATCGTGTTCTTCGTGATGGCGGTCGCGGCGGCCGAGGTTGCCGTTGGTCTCGCGATCATCGTGGATATCTTCCGGAGCCGGCGCAGCGTCGATATCGATGACGTCAGCTGGTTGCGCGGCTAGGAGCGCGGAACGGTTTTACGATGCTTGACCAACTTTGGCTCGTACCCGTGCTGCCATTGGCTGGCGCGGTCCTGAACGCTTTTTTTGGGCGTCGTTTCGGGCGCGATGCGGTCGTGGCGTTCGGCGTGGGGTCGGTCGCACTCTCTTTCATGGTTGCCGTCGGTACCGTGAACGACCTGCTCGCGATGGGCCAGATGATGCATGGCGTCGAGACGCACCTGTTCCCGTGGCTTGCGTGGGGCGACGGCGCCG
>RGWK01000522.1 GCA_010029775.1 Gammaproteobacteria bacterium | reverse complement strand
CCACGATGCGTCCGTTTTCGATTTTCAGGCGCTGGTTGTCGCGCACGGTGTCGGTCAGGCCGTCGATCAGGCGTCCGCAGTCCACGGTCGAGGTGACCGCTGGCGCCTCGCCGAACAACCCGGTCACGATGCGATGCCAATGGTCGAGCCCGGCATAGAACGAATGCACCGGAATGCGCTCATCAAGGCCGTGCGCAAACTGATCTTCAGGTCTGATGAAGGTTTCGCTGATGCCGTAGGTCGGGATGCCTGCCGCCCGATAGAACAGGCCGTCTGTGGCGCCGGATTCTTGGATTGGGATGATGGGAATACCCGGGTACCGCGCATGCACGGCGGCGGTGACCGCCTGCACCGCCCGGGAAAATCCGGCAGTTCACCGTCGCGGTCGCCTGCTGGGGCAGGGCGTTCTCGGCGTGGCCTGCGCGTAGCATGGTGGGCACGCAGGTGGTGCGGGTGGCGCCGACGTAGACCGGGTGCTTCCACAGTTCATCCGCTGCGGCCGAGTTACGCGGGTCTGCTGCGAAAGCACGCATCGCAGCGCCGAGGGGACCGTCGGTGATGGCTCCCGTGGCCTTAAAGAATCCGATCGTTGTGTCCGACCACTGCACCGGGAAGCGGTAGGCTTGCACCGCCTTCAACGAATCCGCCAGTTCGTAGATGGCATTGTCGGCGCGGGGTTGCGAGCTGTGCCCCCCCGGGTTGTAGGCGCTCAACTTATAACTCGCGTACGTCTTCTCCGCCGTCTGGATGTTGTAGGAGCGGGCTTGGCCTTGGCGATCGAGCGTGCCGCCGCCTGCATCGGTATTGAGCGCGTATTCGGCGTCGACCCAGTTGCGGCGTTTATCGAGAAGGTGGCGCGTTGTAGCCCCGGTGGTTTCCTCATCGCCGCTCAACACCAGCACGAGGTCCCGGGTCGGGACGAACTGCTCCTGTTTGAGGCGCAGCAACAGTGCCGTGAGCGTCGCCACCCCGTTTTTGACATCGAGCGTTCCGCGACCGTAGAAAAAGCCGTTCGCTTCTTCGAGGCGGAACGGATCGCGTTTCCAATGTTCCTTGAGCGCCGGCACCACATCGAGGTGTGAGAGCAGCAGCACGGGCTTGAGTGCAGGCTTGTTCGCCGGTGTACGCCCTCGATAGCGTACGAGCAGATACGCAGTCTCCTCATAGCGCTCGAGCAAAATGTCTTCCTCGGGGAAGCCCGCTGCGCGGAACTCCCCGGCGAG
>RGWK01000521.1 GCA_010029775.1 Gammaproteobacteria bacterium | reverse complement strand
TCTTCATCCACCACAACACGCTCCACGCCTTCGAGGCCGAGCCGTTCGAGGGGGCGGTGGTGCGGGCGGCGCGGCTCTTGGGCACCGAGCCCTTCCTGCCGGAGAGCCGCTACCGCCAGGAACTCGCGCAGGGGCGGATCCGAGAATCCGATATCGAAGCCGTGCTCGCGGCCGACATCTCCTGCCCTGGCGACGCGACTGTCGCGGGAGGTTGCGTACTGCTGCGAGACCTCTATCGTGCCCTGCTCCTGCATGCGGTGCGCGAGGAGTCGGACGCCTCGGTCCGTTGGACGCTCACGGAGAGCGACGCGGTGGAGAGGCTGCGGCCCGATCTGCCAGCGGCCGCCAGGCAGCGGCTGCTGGCCGCCGCCGCTGGAGGTGAGCCCCCGGACGAGCGCCGCGTGTCGAGCGACCTCTGGCACGCCTGCGTGGAGGCGCTTGCGATCATGCGTTCGGCCGTCGCACGCGGCGCGTCGACCGTGCGGGTTGTCAACTCGCCGTCAGCAATCATCGTGGCAACAGGCAGTGAGGTGGGGCTGGCGCTCGCCGCGGCCAGCGAACTTGCCGCCTCGGGGACACAGGTCAACGTCGTGTCCATGCCCTCCTGGGAGGTTTTCGAGGAGCAAGACACAGCGTGGAAGGAATCGGTGTTCCCCGCGGGTCTCCCCGTGGTCAGCGTCGAAGCCGGTTCGACCTTCGGGTGGGGACGATATGCCGACAAGTCACTCGGTATCGATCGGTTCGGGGCCAGCGCGCCCGGGGCGGTCGTCATGGACAAGCTCGGTGTCAACATGTCGGCAGTTGTGGCCGCTGTGCGGGAAGTGCTCAAGTGAGCAGCCGCCTGGCTGATCTCCACGCCATCCAGGGACAGAGTCCCTGGATCGACAATTTGCAGCGCTCATTTTTCGCCACCGGCCGGCTGGACAGCCTCATCGCCTCCGGCGTGCGGGGGTTGACATCCAACCCGACCATCTTCCAGAAGGCAATCCAGGGCAGCACCGACTACGACGAACAATTCGCCTCGGAGATGGGGCGCGGTCTCACTCCCGCAGAGGCGTACTGGGAACTGGTGGTCCGCGACATCCATTCCGCACTGGACGCCTTCGATCCGCTCTACCGGGCGTCAGGCGGAACCGACGGGTTCGTGAGTGTCGAGGTTGACCCGTCGCTCGCCCATGACGGCTCCGGCACCCTCGCGGCGGGCCGCGCACTCCACGAGCGCATCGCCAG
>RGWK01000053.1 GCA_010029775.1 Gammaproteobacteria bacterium | reverse complement strand
AAGTAGGTGCGCGAGTCGATCCACGCGCGGTAGCCATACCGGAACGGATCGCGCGGCGTGATCGACACCAGGCGTACGTCACGCGCGGTGAGGCGCGTGCGTGTCACCGGACTCACCACATAGAGCTCGGCACTGCGCTCATCGAGCTGCGGAAAGCGGGGCAACAAGGAAGCATTGCGCGGCCTGCGCTCGCTGATGAGACGCTGCTGATCGGGCAGCACGTACAGCACATCCTCGCCGCGGCGGATGAACTCGCGCCCCGACCCGTCGAGCGAGGCGAGACGCTCGCTGATCTGACCGCCGCGTACACGATGGTGAACCTGCAGCGACTCGGACTGGCCACCACGCTCATGCAGGAAGGTGCCGGAGTAGTTGCGGCTGACGAGCGCCTGATTCATGCGCTCAATCCATTCGAGGCCCTCGTCGGCCGATGCCGCGAGCGGTGCGCAGGCGAACAGCACCACCCGGAGTGCTCGCCAGGAACCGCGGGCGCCAAACCGCATCAACGGCCCTCCGAATCGACCGATGGAGTCGTCTCGGGCTCGCTCACGGCCATGCTGGCGGAGATCACCGAGTGACGGATCATCGGCGCGGACACGGCACTGTGCGCCTCAACGAACGAGGCGAGTTGCGCAGGCAGCGGTACGGCGGGCGCCGAACTGCGCGGATTCGGGCGCGGCGTGACGTAACTCACCGGCTCATCACTGCGCGCGGAATCATCGTTGCGAGCCACCAAGGCCGTCGCCCCTTCCGACGCCGGCGATGCCCCGCTCGTCGATCCGGCCGCGGGGGCCGAGGCGACCATGGCAAGCGCGGGTGTCGTCGGCGCGATCACCACTTCCTCGATGAGCGGCGCGGCAACACTTTGCGCGCTCGGTACCACGGTCGCGGTCGACACGGTGGGATCACCCGGCACGGCCCACCAAAACACGGCAACAGCCGCAAGCCCTGCTGCAACACCGACGCCACTGACCGGCACCGCCCAACGGGGCAAGTGCAACGGTCGCTCGGCAACCTGCGGTGACTGCTGCGCCGAGTCGATGCCGGACTGCTGCGTGTTGACCGAGTCAGCCGCCGCTTCCGCGGCCAATGTGGCCTGCACCCGCGGGGCGAGTTCGCTAGGGGCGAGCGGCTCGCTGCGCAGCACCGCGCCGATCAGTCCGTAGTTCGCCCAGCTGCGGCGCAACTCGGGATCCCGCGACAAGCGCCGCGCCACCAGTTCGCACTCCGCGTCAGGCAGTTCACCATCGAACATGGCCGACAACTGACTCGCGCGTTCGTCTTGCTCACTCATCCGATCACCTCACCCCGTCCGAGGCCACCCTCGAACACTTCACGCAACCGTGTGTCGATCGCCTCGCGCGCGCGGAAAATGCGCGAGCGCACCGTGCCCACAGGACAGTTCATCTCGGCGGCGATTTCTTCGTACGATTTGCCCTCGAGCTCGCGCAGCACGATGGCCCGGCGCAGATCCTCCGGCAACTGATCGATGGCTGCATTGACGATGGAGCGAATCTCATCGGTCAGCGCCAGCGCCTCGGGAGTGGCCGTGTCTTTCATACGGGCCTGCATCTCCGGAGCCACCTCGCCGTCGGGTCCGTCGAGCTCGTAATCGATCGGGCTGCGATGGCGTGCGGCGAGGTGATTTTTCGCGGTGTTGATGGCGATGCGATAAATCCAGGTGTAGAACGCGCTGTCGCCGCGGAATCTCGGCAGAGCCCGGTAAGCTTTGATGAATGCTTCCTGCGCAATGTCTTCAGCCTCGGAAGGATCCCGTACGTAACGCATCACCAGGTTGACGACCTTGTGCTGATAACGCAGCACCAGGGCGTCGAACGCGGCGGTGTCGCCCCGCTGTGCGAGCTGCACCAGACTCAGGTCACTGGCTTCAGCGCTCATGGGCGACGCGACGGGATAGACCCGCTGCCTTGACAAAAGTTCGCAGAAACACGGCTTGGGGGACGCAGGGTCATCGATCCTCGGACTTCGTGTCCGCAGTGTAACCGTTCGTAAGCCTTTCGCGCCGGATCAGCCGGCCGAACTGGGCCGCCCGCGGCCGATCGAGCCGCCCCCGAGCGAGCCAGACCCAGCAGCGCCCCGCCGCGGTGTCCCACACCAGCCACCAGCCCCAAGGCGAACAGTCGAGACAGGCCGATAGCAGTGCCGAGTGCCATCGACCGCCCTGCCAGCACTCGAACCCCTGCTCGCCCGCGGATTTGCCGAGATGGCGCAGCTGCGCAGGGACGATCACCCAGGGCGTGTTAGGCGCGGCGGATGCGCTCGATGAGAACGGCGGTGGCGGAGTCCGGGTGGGGGTCACCGGCCAACAGGTAACGCGCGAGCTGCGGGTCCTGCAAGCCGAGCAAGGCTTCAAAACAGCGGATTTCGTCAGGCTCCGCCGTCGCCGCATGGCGCTCGAGCCAGCGCTCGAGCAACACGTCGAGCTCCTTCATGCCGCGCCGACAACGCCAGCGCAGCCGACCGAGGTCGGTCACGTATGACTGCGCTCGACCATCATTTTCTTGATTTCGGCGATCGCCTTGGCCGGATTCAGATCCTTCGGGCACGCCTCGGTGCAATTCATGATGGTGTGGCAACGATAGAGTTTGAAGGGATCCTCGAGGGCATCGAGCCGCTCACCGGTCGCCTCATCGCGGCTGTCGATGATCCAGCGGTAGGCAGCGAGCAGCGCCGCCGGCCCCAAGTACCGATCACCGTTCCACCAGTAACTCGGGCAGGAGGTCGAGCAGCACGCACAAAGAATGCAGGCCGACGGCCGATCGATCTTCTCCTGCTCCTCGGGTGCCTGTAGCCGTTCCCGATCGGGCGGCGCCGGCGTGCGCGACTGCAGCCAGGGCTTCACCGAGGCGTACTGCGCATAGAACTGGGTGAGATCGGGGACCAGATCCTTGACTACCGGCATGTGCGGCAGCGGATAGATCTTCACTTCGCCCTTCACCTCATCGCAACTCTTCGTGCAGGCGAGCGTGTTGGTGCCGTCGATGTTCATTGCGCAACTGCCGCAGATACCCTCGCGGCAGGAGCGACGGAAGGTCAGCGACGGATCGATTTCGTTTTTGATCTTGATGAGTGCATCGAGCACCATCGGCCCGCAGTTATCCATGTCGATCTCGAAGGTATCGACACGCGGGTTCTCGCCGCCATGCGGATCGTAGCGATACACCTTGAAGGTGCGTACGCGCGTGGCGCCGGCGGGTGCCTTGTGCACCTTGCCGTGCTTGTTGATGCGCGAATTTTCGGGAAGTCGGAACTCGGCCATGGTGTGAACCTCGAACTCAGTACGTACGCGCCTTCGGCGGGATCGGCTCGACGTCCGCCGTCAGCGTGTTCAGGTGAACCGCGCGGTAATCGATGCGCGTACCGCCTTTCTCGTCGACCCAGCACAACGTGTGCTTCATCCACTCGGCGTCGTTGCGCTCCTTGAAATCCTCGCGCGCGTGCGCGCCGCGGCTCTCCTTGCGATTTTCGGCCGAGCGGATCGTGGCCACCGACTGCCCGAGCAGATTGTCGAGCTCCAGCGTCTCGACCAGATCGGTGTTCCAGATGAGGCCCCGATCACTGGTGCGCACATCGGCAAACGAATCGACCGTGGCGGCGAGCTTGGCGCAGCCTTCCTGCAACGAGCTGCCCGTGCGGAACACGGCGGCATCGGACTGCATGATCTTCTGCATCTCAAGGCGAATCTCGGCGGTCGGCCGGCTGCCATTGGCATGCCGGAACCGATCGAGCCGCGACACAGCGAGATCGCCCGCGTCCTTCGGCAGCGGCCGATGCGAGCTGCCAGGTTTGACGATGGAGGCCGCGTGACGCCCGGCTTCTCGTCCGAACACCACCAGATCGAGCAGCGAGTTTGAGCCGAGGCGGTTGGCGCCATGCACCGACACGCAGGCTGCCTCGCCCACCGCCATCAGACCGGGGACGACGGTGTCGGCATCGCCGTTCTTCAGGGTCACCACTTCGCCGTGGTAATTGCAGGGGATTCCGCCCATGTTGTAGTGCACGGTCGGCAACACTGGGATCGGTTCCTTGTTCACGTCGACCCCGGCGAAGATGCGCGCGGTTTCGGCGATGCCAGGCAGACGCTGTTTGATGACATCGGGCCCGAGGTGCTCAAGGTGCAGATGAATGTGATCGGCATCCTTGCCCACGCCCCGCCCCTCGCGGATCTCGATGGTCATTGAACGCGACACGACGTCGAGCCTTCGGTGATGAGGCAGCCGGCACCGTAAATGCCGGTCGGATGGAACTGCACGAACTCCATGTCCTGCAACGGCAGACCCGCACGCAACGCCATACCGCCGCCATCGCCGGTGCAGGTGTGCGCCGAAGTACAGGAGAAATAGGCGCGGCCGTAACCCCCCGTCGCGAGGATCACGAGGTGCGCACGAAAACGATGCAGCGTGCCCTCGGCGAGATTGAGCGCGACGACGCCGCGGCACTCGCCGTTTTCCATGATGAGATCGATCGCGAAGTACTCGATGAAGAACTCCGCCTCGTTCTTGATCGACTGCTGATAGAGCGTGTGCAGCATCGCGTGGCCGGTGCGATCGGCCGCCGCGCAGGTGCGCTGCGCGATGCCCTTACCGTACTGCGTCGTCATGCCGCCAAAGGGCCGCTGGTAGATGCGCCCATCCGGCGTGCGCGAGAACGGCACACCGTAGTGCTCGAGCTCGATCACCGCCGCCGGCGCTTCCTTGCACATGAATTCGATGGCGTCCTGGTCACCGAGCCAATCCGAACCCTTGATGGTGTCGTAGAAGTGGTAGCGCCAGTCGTCCTCGCCCATGTTGCCGAGCGCCGCGGAAATGCCGCCCTGCGCCGCCACGGTGTGACTGCGGGTGGGGAATACTTTGGAGATGCAGGCGGTAGTGAGGCCCGCTTCGGCGAGACCGAGCGTGGCGCGAAGGCCGGCGCCGCCCGCGCCCACCACAACGACGTCGTAGGTGTGATCGACAAACGAATAAGCTGTCATGCGCAGAACATCCCGCAGTCAGGTCGTGGTGAAGGCGATGCGCAACACGGCATAGCTGCCGGCCACGGCCACGAACACATGGAAGAAAATCGAGGCGACGAGCGCCGCGAGCTTGATGGCCTTGGCGTGCACGTAATCTTCGAGCACCACCTGCACGCCGAGTGCGGAGTGCCACGCGAGCGTGGCCACGAGCAGCACCAGCAGCACGGGTGTCATGCCGTGGCCGATCCAGGTGCGCACGCTCTCATAGTCGTAGGCGTTGAGACCCGTCACCTGCAGCACAAACCACAGACCCAGCACGGCAAGCGCCACGGCACTTAAGCGCTGCGCCCACCAGTGCGACACACCGTGCTTCGCCGCGCCGCGACCAATGACTTTACCGAGCGGACTACGCAGGCTCATGGCGCACCCCGCAGCACGAAGCCCGCGTAGAGCAGCGCCGCCGACAGCAGCACCGTCGCGATCACCACCCAGCGCGCACTGCGCCGCGCCTCGGCTTTCTCGAGACCGTAGCCAAGATCCCATGCGAGGTGACGGATGCCGTTGCACAGGTGGTAGACGAACGCCACCAGCCAACCCGCCAGCAACAGCTGCAGCAATCCGCTGCCGAGCCAGGCGGCTACGCCGGCATAGCCCTCGGCATCGCCCGCGGCGGCCAGCAGCCACCAGACGAGGACCAGCAAGCCTGCGGAGAGCACCACACCGGTGATGCGATGCAGGATGGACGTCGCCATGGTGTACGCGAAACGGTACACATCGAGATGGGGTGACAGGGGTCTTTGGCGCATCGTGTGGCTACTCGCGTGAGGATCAGAAGTCGATGCAGCGCCCGTTCTTTTCCCAGTCCCCGAAGCGCGTGGGCTCGGGGCCCGCGCCAGAATCGTTGCGCCAAGACCACCGCAGGAAGCGCCCGGGGCATGCCTCGGATCGGGCAAAATCCACCTCATGAGCAACGCGAATGCGACCTGGATCGACTTGCCCGAGGAGGGCGTTCTTGCCGTGCGCGGTGCCGACGCCCGCAAGTTCCTCAATGGCCAGGTGTCGCAGCAATTGCTGACGCTCGGACCCGCGGAGACGACTCTCGCAGGCCTTCATAACCCCCAGGGTCGCACCATCGCCCTCCTGCGCATCGTGGCCGATGGCCCGCAGGATCTGCTCTGCGTGCTGCCGCAATCACTCCTTGAGGGGGTACTCGCGCTGCTGCGAAAGTACCTGCTGCGCAGCAAGGCCGTGCTCAGCAACGACTCGTCGCTGTGGCGTGTGCAGGGTCGTTGGCCTGCCGCAGGCGCCGCCGAGACCGCAACGCCCCTCAGCTGGCCGCACACCAGCGATGGTCGCTGGATGCGCCTCGCGCCGGCGGACTCGCCGCCTTCGCAAGTTGACCCGCCGCCTTCGACCGACGTCGCGGCCTGGCACCGAGCTGACATCGCGGCCGGGCTGCCGCGGATTTATCCCGCCACCCAGAGCGAGTTCGTTGCACAGATGCTGAATCTCGATGTGCTTGGCGGCATCTCTTTCAACAAGGGGTGTTACACCGGGCAGGAGGTCATTGCACGCGCGCATTTTCGCGGTCGGGTCAAACGGCGGCTGCAGCGCTTCGCCGTTCCTGCCGAGGCCATCGACCAGGCCTCGTTCGTTCCGGGGGCCGGGATCGTGCTCGCCGATGGTCGCGAGGCCACCCTAGTGGACTGCGCCGCGCCGTACGAGGGTCGGGTGGAGTGTCTCGCCGTGGCTCGCTACGACGCAGCGCCGTCCGACAGTCCGGGCCTCCCAACGATATCGCTGCCCCTGCCCTACGAGTTGCCGGCCGCAGAGTGAGCGATCGATGGCTCTGGCGTTCTCGCGGGCGGGCTACTCCGGCCGCATCTGCGGGAAGAGCAGCACGTCGCGAATCGATGCCGAGTCGGTGAGGAACATCACCAGCCGATCGATGCCGACGCCGAGCCCGGCGGTCGGCGGCATGCCGTATTCGAGCGCGCGCACGTAGTCGGCGTCGTAGAACATCGCCTCTTCATCACCCGCTTCTTTGCGCTCCACCTGAGCGCGAAAACGCGCCGCCTGGTCTTCCGCGTCGTTGAGCTCGGAGAAGCCGTTGGCCAGTTCGCGACCGCCGACGAAGAATTCAAACCGATCGGTAAGGAAAGGATCGGCGTCGTTGGCGCGCGACAGCGGCGACACCTCGGCCGGATAGGCGTAGACGAAAGTCGGCTGCACCAGCGTGTGCTCACCGGTCTTTTCGAAGATCTCGATCTGCAGCTTGCCCGCACCATCACTGGTCTTGAACGGGATGCCCCGCGCGCTGCAGGCCGCGCGCAGATACTCCACATCGCGCAACCGTGAGCGCTCAAGATCACTGTTGCGCTCGAGTATGAGTTCCTCCACCGTGACCCGGCGAAACGGCGCGCGCAGATCGTACTGCACGCCTTGCGAGTCGAACTGCTGCGAGCCGCAGACCGCCTCCGCCGCGCCCCGCACCATGCGTTCGACGAGATCCATCAGATCGCCGTAGTCCGCATACGCCTGATAGAGCTCAAGCATCGTGAACTCGGGGTTGTGACGCGTCGAGAGCCCTTCGTTGCGGAAGTTTCGATTGATCTCGTACACCCGCTCGAACCCGCCGACCACCAGACGCTTGAGGTAGAGCTCAGGCGCAATGCGCAGGTACATATCGATGTCGAGTGCATTGTGATGGGTGACGAAGGGCCGTGCCGCCGCGCCGCCCGGGATCGGCTGCATCATGGGTGTTTCGACTTCCATGAAGCCCTGCGCATCGAGCATGTCGCGCAGGTAGCGCACGAGCTGCGTACGCTTGCGGAACACCGCCCGACTCGACTCATTCATGATGAGATCAACATAGCGCTGCCGATAGCGCGCCTCGGTGTCGGCGAGTCCATGCCACTTGTCGGGCAACGGCCGCAGCGACTTGACGAGCAGACGCAGCGACTCCACCCGCACCGTGAGCTCGCCCGTGCGCGTACGGAACAGCACGCCCTCGGCGCCTAGGATGTCGCCGATGTCGTAACTTTTGAACGCCTCGTAGGCTTCGCCGAGCGTATCGCGCTGCAGGAAAATCTGGATCTGGCCCGAAGCATCCTGCAGCGTGGCAAAGCTCGCCTTGCCCATGATGCGTCGCAGCATCATGCGACCCGCGAGGCGCACGCGCACCGCCTGCGCGGTCAGTGCCGCTTCATCGAGCGCACCGAAACCGAGGTGCAGTTCGCTCGCCTGCACGTCGGGGCGAAAGTCGTTCGGGAACGCCGGCTGCCCTTGCGCGCGCAGCGCATCGAGCTTGGCGCGCCGCTCGGCGATCAGCTTGTTCTCATCCTGTGGCGGTGCAGTGTCACTCATGGTCACAGCCCTGCCTTCAGCGAGGCTTCGAGGAAAGGGTCGAGATCGCCATCGAGCACGGCGGTTGTGTTGCCGATCTCGACGTCGGTGCGAAGGTCCTTGATGCGCGACTGATCGAGCACGTACGAGCGGATCTGGTGACCCCAGCTGACGTCGGACTTCGACTCTTCGAGCACCTTTGCGGCGGCGTTGCGCTTGTTGACTTCGAGCTCATAAAGCTTCGCCTTAAGCATCTTCATTGCCGTGGCGCGATTCTTGTGCTGACTGCGTTCGTTCTGACAGGCGACAACGATGCCCGAGGGCATGTGCCGGATGCGCACCGCAGACTCGGTCTTGTTGACGTGCTGACCACCCGCACCGCTCGAGCGGTAGACATCCATCTCGAGGTCCGCGGGATTGATGTCGATGTTGATGTCGTCGTCGATTTCCGGCGAGACGAATACCGAAGCGAAGGAGGTATGCCGACGGTTGCCCGAATCGAACGGCGATTTGCGCACCAGCCGATGCACGCCTGTTTCGGTGCGCAGCCAGCCGTAGGCGTGATCACCGCGAAACTCGATGGTGGCGCTCTTGATACCGGCCACTTCACCCGGGCTCGAGTCGATCACCTCAGTGCCGAAGCCGCGCGTGGCCGCCCACTTGAGATACATGCGCATCAGCATCTGCGCCCAGTCCTGGGCTTCGGTACCACCGGCACCCGCCTGAATGTCGAGGTAGGCGTTGTGCGAATCCATCTCGCCGCGAAACATGCGCTTGAGTTCGAGCTTGCGCACCTGCGCTTCGACCTGCGGCAGCTCGCGCTCGACTTCACGGGCGGTGTCCTCGTCATCCTCGCCCTCGGCGAGCTCGAGGAGTTCGATCGAATCGCCGACCGAGCGGGTCGCGGCATCGATGCTGCCGAGCTCTGCCGTGAGACGCGCGCGCTCTTTGCCGAGCTCCTGCGCCTTATCCGGCTTCTGCCAGACGGCCGGATCTTCGAGCTCGCGACTTACTTCTTCGAGACGTTCTTTCTTGAGATCGTATTCAAAGAAACCCCCTTAAGGAGCTGACACGCTCCTGGAGGTCGGCGAGGGAACGCTTGATGAGACCCAGTTCAATCATGAGGCGGATTCTACCAGAAGCGCCGCCGCGGACAGGTCGGCTCTGCGAGGCTTCGTCGACTCTGCGAGGCTAGGCCAACTCTGCGAGGCTAGGCCGGCTCGACGAAGCCGACGCGCAACGCCACGCGCCGCAGCCGCGGAATCGACAGATCGAGCAATCGCTCGCCGCCGAGTCCCTGCAGCCACTGCCGCAGCGCAGCCTGCTCTGCCGCCTCAAGGCTGCGCACCCAATCCAGAATGCCCTGCAGTTTCCAGGCCGTGAACGGCAGCGCTCGGCGCGTGAAGGGCTGCCCGGCCATGGGGAAGGTAACGTCCTCGAACGCGCGGGGCAGCAAGCGGCCCGCAGGCTGAGTCGCGTGCGCCCGATTCACGGTCTCGACGACCGCCTCGGCCATGGGCAGAAAGTCGCGGATCACCTGCGCCAGCAGCGCTTCCAGGGTCGGCGCGAGTCGATCGTCCTCGGCAGGCGTCGTAGCGGCCGCCGCGAATTGCGTGTGCACCGCCTCGTGACCGAGGCTCGCCATGCGATCGATCCACGAGCGAACCGCCGGGCGCGGCGCGATCCACTCGCGCTTCGGCCAAGGGTCGCGACCGAGATGGCCGTAAAGAGGCCCCTGCAAACCGAAGTCACCGATGGTCGGCCGCTCGCCGAGCAGGTAGGGCTGCACGCGAAAGTGGGCCTCGAGCAGATCGAGCATCTGCGTCGCGGCGGCTTCGATGAGCGGATACTGCGCCGGCACGATGCCGACCCCCGGCAGATAACCGCGCAGCAAAGTGGCAATCCGACCGACCATCGCATCCTTCAGCCAACGCGGCCCCCATGGCGCCAGCGCATCACCCGCATCGGCGCGGAACAAGGCGAAATTCTCCGCATAGTTCCAGCGCGTGTGCATCGCCGCGGGCATCCACCACTCATCCGCCCAGGTCTCGAGCAATTCGCTGGCAAAGCGGCGACGAGGCGTGGCGGGCAACACCACAGGCGTGGGGTAACGCTGCTCGAGCGTATCGATGATGTGCCGCGTGTCCTGCAGCCATTCTCCTTGCGCGGTCTTCAGTACCGGCATGACGCGTGCGCCGGTCTTTCTATGGATGGTGTACAGCAGCGTCCAGTAGTTCACCGGCTGATCGATGAACGGAATCTGCTTGTAGGTGAGATAAGCACGCAACTTGCCCGCGTAATAAGACAGGTGCCAGCCGTAGAGCGTATGTGCTGCCATGCTCATCCTCCGTTGCTTACTGCTGCGCCCTGCGGGGCAGCGAGTACATGATCGACAAGCAACTGCAGCCGACGCTCGCCCGCGTACTCGTTGATGTCGAGCCTATACACCAGATGCACGAGTTGCCCGCACGCGAGCGGCTCGCTGTAGTTGAAGGCGATGGCATCGAAGCGCCGCGCCGAGCCCTGCGGACTCACCCACAACTTCAGATGCTTCTCGCCGACGATGCGCGTGCGCTCGATGCGAAAGGGCTGATCGAAACTGGGCTCCGGAAACCCCTGCCCCCAGGGGCCCGCCTCGCGCACAAGTTCGGCGGTGGCCAGCGAAATCTCCTCGACCGACAACTCACCGTCGGTCTCGATCACATCGGCGAGCGAACCGCCCGCCTGCCAACGCGTGACTTCG
>RGWK01000520.1 GCA_010029775.1 Gammaproteobacteria bacterium | reverse complement strand
GGATCCCATTCGGCCATGTGTTCGCCGACTTCAAGGGCATGTTCCAACGACGCTCGGCAACTTTCCTCCTGCCCCGTACTGGTGGCTGACCGCGCTTGAGCAGTCGCACGTCGTAGCATCTTCAGCGCACTTTGCGACCATCCATCCCGGTAGAGGATGGGCACTGTAAGACCGCACATCAGCGTGAATGCGATCGGCACACCAGGGGCGACGAAACGCATGCCCTTCGACATGACGCCCGGCGCCACCTGCGAGGGAGCGCTTGCGACGGCCAAGCCTGCGATGACCGCTGCCAGGAAGGCGTTCGCGGGCAGCTGGAAATCCTCAGCAACGATTCGCTCTGGCCGGACAGGTACAGATCTCAGGTCTCCTGGTACGTGCCCTCGAAGGCGATGCGGCCGTCGTCGGTAGTTTACACCATGGATAAGCAGGTCTGGGAGGCGCCAGTGTTGTCGAGAGAATACCATGTCTGGGGCTGTGAGTTCACGCCGGAGGAAGTCAGGATCTATTTCGATGGCCGGCTCGTGGGCTTTAATAACCGTAAAGGAATTGCCGCCTGCTGCTGACCTCTGCGTTGGAGTAAGGCAAATAAGCGGTGCCGCCTTTGTTCTGCCCCGTCAGCACCAACTGTCCGCCCCTCAGCGCGACGTTCTGCTTGCGGCACATGCTCGGGCCGCGTTGGCCTTCATGTTGCTCCCATCGTCCTTCATCCAACTTGGCGCCTTCGAACTCATCTCCCCAGGCATACGCGTAGCCGGGCAATGGACATGAGGGATCGGCGGCGACGAGCAGAAGCGGCGACAGCAGCAGCCCCAAGCGAAGCATCGTCCTCATGCCTCCATCCTATGACTCGCTTCTCCTTAGGCAACCCCTTGCATCCCCCCGGCTCCGGGGCATACTGTGGCCTCATGAGCGACGACTTCGACGGCGGCGACTTCGACACCGATAGCGACAACCACGAACACGAGATCCCGGATGACCTGACGGACGACGTCCAGGAACGGATCGACCAGGCGGTGGAAGACCGCATGGGAGACCTCTACGAAGACTCGCGCCCTCGCTCGGGCGGCTGCCTGCTCATCCTCGCCCTGCCCGCCCTGGCGCTGTGGTTCCTGGGGTAACGTCAGCACCGCGTGCTGGCCTAGTTGTCGCGCCTTAACGATCAAAGGGAAACCGGAGACCGGATGATGGGCTGGGGTCATCATGGCCACAGCTAACATCCCGGTTTCC
>RGWK01000519.1 GCA_010029775.1 Gammaproteobacteria bacterium | reverse complement strand
CAGTTCGCGGCGGCGATAATCGAGAATAAATGTATCGAACACACCGATGACATCCATGCCGATCAGCATGGCGGGCTCATCAAGCATGCGCCAATGCTCAAAGATATGCAGGTCGACGAAATTCACGCGCGCATTGCTGACCTGTACATTGCCGAGCCGAATGGTGGGGACAGCCGCACTTTGACCCTCCTGCACATCCCCGGACCTGCCGCGAGGCGAACTTCACGGGGATCGTTGAGAAGCCGAGGGGCGCAGGCTGATTGCGCGAGCGAGTGATTTCG
The DNA here is from genome assembly GCA_010029775.1 of Gammaproteobacteria bacterium. Taxonomy (GTDB): domain Bacteria; phylum Pseudomonadota; class Gammaproteobacteria; order Steroidobacterales; family Steroidobacteraceae; genus UBA964. Next base: position 949 of record RGWK01000519.1, on the reverse strand, counting down.
ATGCGATCCCGACGAAACTCGACGTAAATCCGTCGATCGTTCAACAGCCGTGTGGCAAGCACGCCGTCGGCGCCACCAAAAGCATCGTCCACCAAAATGACGCGCTGGTTTTCGACGAGAAAGTCACCGATCTCCAGCTGTCGTACCTCGACCTGCGGCACCACCGTCGAACCCGTCGTGCCGCGCAACCGCACTTGTCGTGCACGATCGACTGGCAGACCGAGCAGCGTGGCGGCGTCGCGAGTCAGCGCCACCGACGTGGCGCCCGTATCCAGCACGAGGCGCAGTGGGCCTTGTCCGTCGATGAAGACCGGTGCCCAAATGCGGCCGATGCGATCACGCAGCGTCGGCGCGACGTACCGTGGCTCCGGGGCAGTGACAAGAACTTCCGCCACCTGGGGCGGGGCGATCTCGGCGCCGGCCGCACCCTGAGCGGTCGACAGCGTGGCGGCGAGCAACGCCACCGGCAACGCGCACATCACGCCAGCGCGACGATCTGGATCTCCACTTTGTAGTCGGGCGTCGCCAGACGCGCTTCGACGGTAGCGCGCGCGGGTTTGGCTTCGGGGTGAACCCACGCGTCCCAGACACTATTCATCGCCGCAAAGTTCGCCATATCGGCGAGGTACACCGTGGCGCTCAGGATCTTCGCTTTGCTGCTGCCCGCAAGCGCGAGCAGTCGATCGATTTCGGCAAGAACCTGACGCGTCTGCTCATCGACCCCGCTCGAAGGATTCGTAGCAACCTGACCCGCAAGAAATACGAAGCCGTTGGCCACCACGGCCTGTGACATGCGTTTGCCGGGTTCTATTCGGGTGATCATGCGCGCCTCCAGATCCTGTCTGCGGATTGAAGACTAGCGTGACCCGGAGCGTTCGAACACCAGTACCTCGCGCGCGAGTTGATCGCCGTCGTTGAAGTAACGGGCAGTGAGTTTGAGGGTCTTCTG
>RGWK01000518.1 GCA_010029775.1 Gammaproteobacteria bacterium | reverse complement strand
CGCCAACGACCCGGTGAACATGCGCCAGCCGACTTATGCGCGCCTGGCCGACGGCAGCCCGCTCAACGTGACGCTGCGCCAGTACGATGAGGTGCTGGTGTCCTCGCGCGAAGTGCCGCTGTTCTACGAAAACCCGCTCGCCGGCGCCTACCAGGAGTACATCGGCGGCACGTATCACGCCATGGAGATCTTCAACACTTACTACCGTACCGCCGACTTCACCGATGCGCGACGCAACCGCATCGGCGAGTCACGTATTTCGTGGCAGCGCCTGTCGGGCTGGCTGCCCTGGATGCGCATGCGGGATCGCCCCGGCGTGATGATTTTCAACGCCACGGGGTACTCCACGTTCGATCGCGCCCGCATCCCACCGAAACTCATGCAAGTGCTCGAGAGCCGCTATCCGCAGTACCTCCAGCCGCCGCCGCTCGGTGATCCGCGGGACAACGAAACCACGTGGACGGTCACCAAGAAATGGATCGATGCCAAACGCGCCGCCGAAAGAGGTGGCAAGACCCACTCGCAGGAGAACAAGTGATGTCGCTATCCGTACATGAAATGACCGTTCAGGTGTTCGTGCCGATGCTCGTGAACCTCGGCAAGCAGCTGGAAAAAGCTGCGGCTTTTGCCGCCGCGAAGAAAATCGAAGCGGGCGTAATCGAGTCACTGCGCGTAGCGCCCGACATGTTCCCGCTGACGCGACAGGTGCAACTGACGACGGACTTTGCGAAAAACAGCACTGCACGCCTCGCGGGCATCGAGCCGCCCAAGTTTCCGGACGAGGAAAAGACGCTCGCCGAACTGCAGCAACGCATCACTCGCACCATCGAGTGGCTGCAAAGTGTCAAGCCCGAACAGCTCGAGGGCGCAGAGCATCGGCACATCGTCACACCGCTGCGCACCCGCACGCTGGAGATGGATGGCTTGCCGTTCCTGCAGCGCTGGGTGATGCCCAATTTCTTCTTCCATCTCACCACGACGTATGCGCTGCTGCGTCAGGCCGGCGTGGAGCTCGGCAAGCAGGACTTCCTCGGAGGCGTCTGACGATGGGCTCGATGCGCGCGCGCCGGCTCGGCACACAAGGACTGGAGGTTTCTGCTCTCGGTCTCGGCACCATGGGCATGAGCGGCGTGGCCGGCATGCCGCTGATGTATGGTGAAGCCGATGAGGCCGAAGGCATCGCCACGATCCGGCGCGCGCTCGATCTCGGCGTCAATTTCTTTGATACCG
>RGWK01000517.1 GCA_010029775.1 Gammaproteobacteria bacterium | reverse complement strand
GCGGGCGCCACGCGCTTCTCGACCAGCGGGCCCGCGTAACTGGGCCCGGTGATCTGCACGCCCGTGTTGCCCGTGGTGGTGTCGGCCGCCAGAATCACGCGGCCATTGCTCAGCAGGTTTTGCGCGGTGACGTTGCCGTTGCTCAGCAGGTTTTGCACGGTGACGTTGCCGGTCACCACCGACTGCTGCACGGTCAACGCGTTACCAGCGAAGGTTCGGGCGGTCACGGTCTCCGAAACCACCGAACGACCATGAAGCACTGCTGAGTAATACGACATGTACCGGTACATGATATTTTTTTCATATCACCGATGTACGCCCGCCCTGGGGTCACAGTCACAGCCCGCGGGCGAGCGTGCACGCAAACTCCAGGGTCATGGACCACTCGCCGCCGTTCAGGTCCACCAGCGTGCCGTCGTGGAAGCGGATCGACACCCGCATGCTGGTCAGCTTGGTCAGCTGCGGGCGCAGCTCCACGTACGACAGCGTCTTGTCGTAGTAGTGGTACTGGTAGCTGTCGCCGTTGAGCGGCACCTTGGCGAACGACCTGCGGCCGCTGCCGCCGCCGGCGTACAGCGCGGGCTGGCCGACGCCGTTGAGCTCCTCGATGTCGATGAGCAGGTAGTTTTCGGGGTTCATGGTGGCCACGTACGTGCCGGTCACCGCGTTGACGCCCGAGGTCACCACGCCGGCCCGGAAGCCCAGGTAGTACCCCAGGCCCCACTCGGTCGGCTTGGCCGCGGCGGTGGCGTCCACGGCCACGGTCCACCCCTGCGCCGCGATGGTGCACCTCTTGGTCTGGTCGCTGAACGTCACGGTGAACGTGACGCCGGGGTGCGCGGCGGCCAGCAGCGCGGCCAGCTGGCTGGCCATGGACGCCATGGTGTAGTTGCCGTCGGGGACGGTGACGGTGCGGAAGGTGCCGTTGAGGCCGACGGTCAGGCTGGTGTTGCCGCGGGCGGCGCTGAACACGTAGTAGCTGAGCGGCAGCTCCGCCGACACCAGCACCGCGCTGCTCACGTTCTTCAGCGCCTCGGGCAGCTGGATGACGAAGGCGGACGACCCCGGGTGCCTGGCGAAGTCGCGGTCCCGCGAATCGACGTGCACCGTCGTGCGCACCGCCTGCGGGAACGTCGCCTGGCGCAGCTTGCCGTCGCCCTGCAGCGCGGGCGGCGCGAACTGCGAGGCCCGGTACCCGTGTTCGGCGGCTCGGTACCCGTGTTCGGCGGCTCGGTACCC
>RGWK01000516.1 GCA_010029775.1 Gammaproteobacteria bacterium | reverse complement strand
AGATAGATATATAGATACTAATGTCATATATTCTGTCATTTTTTTACACTTTACATAAAATTAAATGGAGCGAAATAGTAATACAAGTAAAGTGATGGTTACTAAACACATGAAACAAATTGTACATATTTTATTTTTACAGTATTGCAAACGGTGTCGTCTTATTAACCTCCTTTGCATTCTGTTTCGCATGATTTCTTCATGTCGTTGTTGTTGTTGTTGTTGTTGTTGTTGTTGTTGTTGTTGTTGTTGTTGTTGTTGTTGTTGTTGTTGTTGTTGTTCATTTGCACCTAGTTGTGTTTTCACGATGTTGATTTCGCCATCCGCTGAAATGTATATTTTTTCCACTTCTTTTGCACATAGTAAGCAGCTCATTCCAAATGTGCCAGAAATATTTGATGGTTGAATGTAACCGCGTTGGTAACCGCTTCTTAAGGTATCGGCGATTTTGTTTAACCTGTATTCATCAATGCACCTATGGTGAACATTATATTTGCAGTTTACACAAAAGTTGGTAATTTTTTCTCTTCCTTCGATTTCTTCAAGTTCTTCTGAAGTATAGTTTCGACCATGATTCAGTTCAACAGGTTCTTCAAATGTTTCATAACATATGATGCATATCACTTGATGTTGTTCTTCATAGTCATTCTTACTTTCATGTTCAGGTTCAATGTCGTCGTCTGAAAGTGGCGGTGCAGATGCACATACGCCTGCTGCTATCAAGTTTGGTGATAATGGTAGTGGTACTCGTAATGTTTGCACTTTTACTTTTTGTTCAGGACTTGCAGGACTTGGTTGAATAATGTCAATTCGCATATCAAATTCCCCATCAACCGAAATTGCTGATGATGACTCGTTGACAATCGACTCTTCTTGACATTCTTCTTGGCTATAATAATTTAATGACGACAATGATGGTGATGATGGTGATGAAGTTGGCGACGACGATGAAACAGATGAAGGAGATGAAAACGGCTGATTTGGATGTTGAAAATGATGTGGATAATATTTTTGTGGTAACGGTAATGGCAACGGTAATGGACGCATTTTTGTGAAACGTTGTTGCGAGTCACGTCGAATCAATGATGGAATATCAATTGCAACTTCTTGACTCATTGGTTTAACTTCGTTTTTAATATATAAGTTTCTTCTAGAATATTGTTATTGTCTTTATATCGGTCAATCCTGACAATAACAATTTAATATTTTTTTTTTCAATTTATTATTTTTAATTTATTATTTTTAATTTATTATTTT
>RGWK01000515.1 GCA_010029775.1 Gammaproteobacteria bacterium | reverse complement strand
TGCCCGGCATGCCGGGCACGCCAGGCAGCGGCGAACTCGGCGGGGGTCTGGTAGCCGAGCGCGCTGTGCGGTCGGCGCTGGTTGTAGTCGGCGCGCCATGCCCCGATGATCTCGCGTGCTTCGGCGAGCGATCTGAACCAATGTTCGTTCAGGCACTCGTCGCGGAACTTGCCGTTGAAGCTCTCCACGTAGGCGTTCTGCGTCGGCTTGCCTGCTTGGATTAGTCGCAGCGTCACGCGGTTGCGGTAGGCCCACCGATCGAGCGCGTTGCCGGTGAATTCAGGACCTTGATCGGTCCGGATCACTTGCGGCAGGCCGCGGAACTGCCCGACCTGATCGAGCACCCGCGTCACATACTCACCCGAGATGCCATGGTCGACGGGGATGTCGATCGCCTCCTTCGTGTAGTCATCGACGATCGTCAGGCACTTGAGCCGACGACCGTACTCCAGACTGTCACTGACAAAATCCATCGACCAGATCTCGTTCGGCGCCAGCGGCACCTCGAGCGCACGACGCTCCACCGCCACACCACGCCGGCGCTTGCGCCGCGCCACCTGCAATCGTTCCTCGCGGTAGATCCGCTGCACGCGCTTGCGGTTGACCGCTTCGCCTTCGCGACGGATCAGTGCGTGGATGCGACGGTAGCCGAACCGGCGTCGCTGCGCAGCGATCGACTTGATCGCCTCGCGAAGCCGACCCTGGTCACGGTCACCGGCCGCACGATACCGCAGCACCGTGCGCGAGAGCCCCATTAGTACGCACGCCCGACGCTCGGATATCCCGGTCTTCGCCCGCATCGCCTGCACCGCCTCGCGCCGCGCCTGCGGGCTTACCGTTTTCCCCGCGCGATGACCTTGAGCGACTCGATGTCTAGCATCGCCTCAGCCAGGAGCTTCTTTAACTTCCCGTTCTCGCCTTCAAGCTCCCGCAGCCGCCGAGCATCGGCGACATCCATCCCGCCGAAGCGGCTGCGCCACTTGTAGAACGAGGCGTCGCTGAACCCGTGCTTACGCCCGAGCTCCTTCACGGCTGCCCCAGCTTCCACCTGCTTCAGGAACCCGATGATCTGCTCGTCAGTGAATCTCGACTTCTTCATGCCCGATCTCTCCTTGGAAATCGGACTCTACTCACCTTCCCGTGGTACTGAAATCGGGGGTCAGGTCACTCCGGCGCAACCAGAGCATCAGCGCGAAGGCGTTGCAGTTCCTGATTCTCACCGGCGTACGTTCCGGATCCGTTCGGCAAGCCAACTGGT
>RGWK01000514.1 GCA_010029775.1 Gammaproteobacteria bacterium | reverse complement strand
GCGCGCAGGTTGCGGCGTGCTCCCCCTCGTGCGAGGTGGAGGCTGTTCTGGCTAGGCGCGGATGAGCGCGACGCCGAGGCCCTTCGGGCCGGTGTGTGGGCCAATGGCCGCACCGGCGCGGACGATCCCTGGCTTCAGCGCAGCGATCTCGGGGAACCGAGCGCAGACCTCATCGCGGAACGCCTCAATGTCGGGCGCCTCGGAGTGGAGCATGGTCAGCTCCTGAATCGGTGCTGCGCTGATCAGCTCCATGAACCGCTCACGCGCCTTTGCCGACGTTCGTGGCTTATCAAGCGTCACGACTTCCCCATCAATGATGTCGATGATCGGCTTCACCGAAAGTAGGCCACCAATCGCCGCTCGCGCTGGGCTAATTCGGCCACCTGCCTTCAAGTAGTCGAGAGAGTCCAAGAAGAAGATCACGTGCGTCTTTGGGATGAGCTCGCCGAGCTCGGCGACGATCTGCGGCGCCGTCCAGCCCTCTTCAGCGCGGTGATAGGCGCGCGCAACGAGCAGCCCCTCGGCAGCCGATGCGGTCGCGGTGTCTACGAGATGAATGTTCTTTGACTGTGGGTGATCCGCAGCGGCGATCTCGGCATTTCGATACGTCGCCGAAAGTTTGGAGGCCACGTGCACCGAGACGATCTCCTTAGCGCCACCGGCAAACGCCTTGTCATACGCCGCGGTAAAGGCTGCGGGAGGTGGAGCTGCGGTCTTTGGGAATGGTGCACCTGGAGCGGTAAGTCGCTTCCAGAACTGATCCATGGAAAGCTCTTCGTTCACCTTGAAGCTCTCGGCGCCGAAGGAGACGATGACCGGCACGATCGTGATACCAAGCTTCTTTGCGGCATCAGGTGGAATGTCTGATGCGCTGTCGGTAATGATTGCAACCGTTGACTTCACCATGGCGTCTCCCCCCTCTCTAGGTGCGCATGGGCGGAGCGCCCAGACGTCTCCTAGATTCTATCGGGGCTGATCAGCCGTGCGTACGGTGTTGCCCAGGCGCGCTCGGGAGCAGGATTTCGTGCTCAACTCTGCGCAGGATGAGCAGGAATGTGCCCGCCACGGCGAGGAACCCGAGCGTGGCGTAGACCAGGCCATCGACGCCGTAGGTGAACGCCAAATCACCAGCAATCTTCACGCCGATCACTTGGCCGAGGCCCAGGAAGATTGAATACAGGCCCATCACTGCACTTCGATCGGTGTGATATCGCTCAGAGACGTCGGCCAAGAAGCCCAGCGCGGCGGGTGTTGCGCCG
>RGWK01000513.1 GCA_010029775.1 Gammaproteobacteria bacterium | reverse complement strand
ACCAAGACGACGATGTCTGCAACATCGAAGGTGGACTTGTCGGGCACGCAGACCGACTACATTCCGCAGTCGTTCGATCTGAGCGGCTTCACCTGGCACGATGCTTCGGTGCCGACCAGCCCGCCAAACTTCTTCGAGTATCGCGTGGGTGCTCGGACTTTGTCTGCACACAACGTCACCAGCATCGAAGACCTGCGCAAGCAGTTCAAGGAAGACAGCGATTACGAGTTCATCCGCAAGGAAGCTGGCCTGCCAGAAGGCTACGAGCTGTTCGACGTGGCGAGCGGTACAACACTGACGGCCAAGTTCGGCCAGTACGCTCAAAACTTGGGCCAGCTCCGCTACTCCGAGAGCAACGTCAATATTGCCAACACGCAGGATGCGATCACGGCACTCGATTACATCGACAAGGCGCAGACGGTGGTCAACACGATGCGCGCCGAGATGGGCGCGACGATGAGCCGCATCGAGTACACGATCAACAACCTGATGAACATTGTCGAGAACACCGAAGAGGCCAAGTCTCGAATCCTCGATACGGACTACGCGAAGGAGTCGGCGGCACTCGCAAAGTCGCAGGTGCTCGCACAGGCCGGAACCGCCATGTTGGCGCAGGCGAACCAGTCACAGCAGTACGTATTGAACCTGCTGCGACAGGGCTGATCGGTCCTCGGTGTAATGCTGTCGCCCCTTCGCCACTACCGCCTGCTGGCCGCACTGCTGCTTGCAGGCGGCGGTTCGGCCGCTTACGCGATCGAGCCGGGGCTGGCCGAGAGCGCCGAGGCGTTCGCCGCCAGCTCACTCGGCGTGCCTGCGGCGAGCGTGCGCGCGCAGTCCATTGATCGGCGGCAGCGCCTCGGCACCTGCCCTAGTGAATGGCTGTGGCGTTTCGCATTCGACAGTAGACAGACCGTGCAGGTGGAATGCCCGGGTGATCCGAAATCACGGCGTTTCGTGGCCATTGCCGTCAGCGCTCCCCTCGAAACAGCACCGGTTGTGCAGTCCGCCACCACGGTGGTTGTTGCCGACCGCGATTTGCCCTACGGGCATGTGCTGACCGACAGCGACGTACGGCTCGAAACCCGGCGCGCAGGTGCTTCAGGCAGCCCCTCCACTTTCAGTGCGCTTGAGGCCGTCGTAGGTCGCTCGCTCACTCGCCCGATCGAGGCCGGCACCTTGCTTGGCCGGGCCGATCTCCGGCTCGGCACTGTGGTCAAACGCAACGCGTTGGTCCACGCATGGACCGAGTTCAACGGCGG
>RGWK01000512.1 GCA_010029775.1 Gammaproteobacteria bacterium | reverse complement strand
GCGATGTACAGCGTGTAGCCGGACATGTGCCGATTACTGTGCGGGCTTGCGGAACTTCAGCGTGAAACGATCGCTGTAGCCGGCAATCGAGGGGCGCTGGCTGTCGTAGTGCAATTCGTCGTCGGGGCGGTAGTGCAGATTGCTGAACGCCTCGAACTGGAAGCCCGCATCGAGCGCTTCTTTGATGACGATTACGGGGTCGATTCGGCGCCAGTTCTCGTCCGAGGTGGGCTCGTTGTGCCGGCGGGTGTGATCGACAATACCGTAGACACCGCCCGGCTTAAGCGATGCGAACACCGCCTTGTTCAGCATGGCGCGTGCGGCGGGCGTCATGTTGTGCACGTTGCGGAAGGTAAGCACCATGTCGACGTTCTTGAGCGGGATCTCGATGGCCTCGGCGTCGAACACACCGCGCTGCCCGGACGGACGGGTGACGAACTTGCCTTCGGCGATTTGTACTTTGTCGAGACCCCACTCCTTGAGCCGCGGTGCGAGCCGCGCGGCACCACCAAAGAGGTGCAACTGGCCCTTTTCAGCGAGCGTCAGGCCCAGAACCTTGGTGTACCAGCCCGCGCCCGGCATGATCTCGACGACCGTCATGTTCTCCTTGAGGCCAAAGAATTCAAGCGTCTGGACGGGCTTGCGCTCGATGGCATCGCGCGCCCGCTCTTCGGGGGTGCGGATGTTGCTGGCCAGAGCCTTTTCGATGCGCTGTGCAATCTCGCTTTTCGGCGGTGCGGCGCCCATCTGGGCGGACAGCGGCGCGGCCAGCGGCAGCACAAGCAGTGCAGCGACAAGACGACACAGGGCGGGGCTGATCTTTGACATGACATGACCTCCAGAGATGACGGCTCACGAACGGGAACGCCCTAAGGCGTTCTGGGGGAATTGTGGCGCATCCTCGGCGCGCGTGCATGGAGATGCTGTCGTGCTAGAGTTTCTGTCCACGGCGTGATTGCCGGGTCGACTCGCTGACGGGGAGGCATCGATGGGTTCATCGCGTACGACGGTATTTCGGGCGCCAGTTGCCCGCCGTGCGGTGCTCGCGGCACTCGGTGCGGCCGCCGCCACCTTGCAGGCCACGAGCAGCGCTTGGGCGCGTGCTGCCAATCAGCTGCTCGAGTCGCTACCCGGCAAACGCGCACTGCGCCGGCTTACCCACCGCCCGCCGAACTACGAAACGCCGTTGGAATATTTTCGCTCGGTGCTCACGCCGAACGATGCGTTCTTCGTGCGCTATCACCATGCCGTGATTCCGCA
>RGWK01000511.1 GCA_010029775.1 Gammaproteobacteria bacterium | reverse complement strand
CATCAAAGATGTGTGTCTCAACGGCCCGGGGCATTTCCTCGGCAGTTCGCAGACGCTCGAATTGATGCAGACCGAATATCTGTATCCCTCGATCGGGGATCGTCGCAGCCCCAACGAGTGGGCCGAGCAGGGCTCGCAGGATGCACTGCAGCGTGCGGCGCAGCGCGTGCGCGATATTCTCGCCGAGAATTATCCGTCGCACGTGCCGGAGAGTGTCGATGCGGCGATTCGTCAGCGCTACCCCGTCAAGCTCGATCGGGCGGCGATGCTGAAGCGCTGAGCCGTTATGTCGATCCCCAACCACGCCAACGTGGTGATCGTCGGCGGCGGCGTGGCCGGCTGCTCGATCGCCTACCATCTCACCAAGATCGGCATCACGGATGTGGTGCTGCTCGAGCGCAAGCAACTCACCTGCGGTACGACCTGGCACGCTGCGGGGCTCGTCGGGCAATTGCGCGCCACGCGCAATCTGACCGAACTCGCCAAGTACACGGCGGACCTCTATCGCTCGCTCGAAGCCGAGACGGGTCAGGCGACGGGATTTAAGCAGAATGGCTCGATCAGCGTTGCCAAGACGCCGGCTCGCCTTGAGGAGCTGTATCGCGGCGCCTCGATGGGCAAGACCTTCGGTCTCGAGATTGACCATCTGAGCACTGCCGAGATCCGCGAGCGTTGGCCGCTGCTCGAAGTGGGCGATTTGGTGGGCGGCATCTTCATCCGCAAGGACGGTCAGACCAACCCCATCGATACGACGCAAGCCTTCGCCCGTGGCGCGCGCATGCGCGGCGCGAAGATTTTCGAGAACACCAAGGTCGAGCGCATCCGCGTCGAAAAGGGACGTGCGGTGGGCGTTGAAACCGAGGCCGGGTACATCGCAGCCGACACCGTCGTGCTGTGCGCAGGAATGTGGTCGCATGCACTCGGTCGCGCGGCGGGTGTGTCCGTGCCCTTGCATGCGGCCGAACACTTCTACATCGTCACCGAGCCCATCAAGGATGTTCCGCCGAACCTGCCGGTGCTGCGGGTCTACGACGAGTGCGCGTACTACAAAGAAGACGCCGGCAAGTTGCTGGTCGGCTGCTTTGAGCCGGTGGCCAAGCCCTGGGGCATGAACGGCATCCCGGAGAGTTTCTGTTTTGACTCGCTGCCCGAGGACGCCGATCACTTCGAGCCCATCCTCGCCGCTGCCGTGCGCCGGGTCCCGGTGTTGGCTGATGCCGGCATCCAGCTCTTCTTCAATGGACCCGAGAGTTTCACGCC
>RGWK01000052.1 GCA_010029775.1 Gammaproteobacteria bacterium | reverse complement strand
GACGCATCGAGATGCCGCGCGAGCACTGAGGCCTTGTGCAGCGAGGACTGCGCCTCAGTAGAGCGATCGGCGAGGACGAGAATACTGCGCTTGCGAATCATCAGTTCTGGCTATCCGGGCGTGCGATCCTGGGATACGGTCGACCGCCAGATCAGGCGAGCGGCCGACGGGCGCAGCAGGCACACTGATCGGCCTCCGGGATTGCCTGGAGCCGCTCTGCCTCGATGTCACCGCCGCAACGACTGCAGCGGAAGTATTCGCCACGCTCCACTCGCCCGAGCGCCACATTGACCTGCTGCAACAAGCCCCGCGTGGAATGCTCGATACCCTGCAGGACCTCCTCGTTCTCGCGTTGCGTCGCCTGATCGGCGAAATCCGCGACCAGCGGTTCGCGCTCGTGACGAAGGTCAGCCGTAACCGCCTCGCTGCGACCGAGCAGTTCGGCACGACGGGCCAGCAGGCGAGCGCGGATCAATTGTGTGTCGGACATGGTCACTCCGGAGGGGCATCGACGATGGTGAAAAGTGTGCCCGGCCTGCAGTCTGCTGCCATCGCGAAAAGTACCTACCCATACGCGTGCTACGATGCCAACGTCGCGTTTGTCACTCCCACCATGAATCAGAACGAGACGCCCGCGAGACTCAGTCAGCCCGAACTGCAGGCCCTGCTCGATGCCACGGTCGATGCGGTGATCGTCATCGACTCGAAGGGCCACATCGAGAGTTTCAATCGATCCGGCGAACGTCTGTTCGGCTACGCGGCCGGGGAGCTGCTGGGCCGAAATGTCAGCGTGCTGATGACCGACACCGACCGACACTCTCACGATGAATACATGGCGCGTTACCTCTCGACGGGCGTGCCGCACATTATTGGCATCGGCCGCGAGGTCGACGCACGGCGCAAGGACGGGAGCCGCTTCCCGGTGTTCCTCTCCGTCGGCCAGGTACATGGCGTTGATCCACCGCGGTTCGTGGGTCTGCTGCATGACATCACGTTGCGCCGCGAAGCCATGGCAGCCCTCCGCCGCGAACGCGACCGGGCCAACATGTATCTCGAAATCGCTCAAGTCATCCTGCTCGCGTTGTCCACCGACCATCGCATCCAGCTGATCAACCGCAAGGGCTGCGACACCCTTGAGCGACGCGAAATGGATCTACTTGGTCGCGACTGGCTGGAGGTCGCCGTCCCCGAGCAGCAGCGCCCCGCGGTGCTCGCCCAACTACGCGAACTTGGAGCCGATCCAAGTCGCGACATGCCCGCCACGGAACGCTATTTCGAACACGAAGTGCTCGCGGCCGATGGCTCACGCCGGCTTATCGGCTGGCGGTGTATTGCGATGCGCAATGCCGAGGGAAGCCTGATTGGCTACTTCGCCTCCGGCGAAGACATCACCGATTCGCGACGTGCCGCGGAAGACGCCCTGATCGCCCAGCAACGCATCACTCAGGTCTCGCGTCTGGCAACCATGGGTGAAATGGCGGCGGGCATCGCCCACGAACTGAACCAACCGCTGGCAGCAATCGCCAACTATGCGAACGCGGCCATGCGACTCGCAGCAACCCAAGGCATCGAGAAAATCGACCCCGACGGAGACGTTACGCTCGCTCTTGAGCAGATCAGCCAACAAGCGCAGCGGGCCGGCGAAATCATTCGTCGACTCCGTGCGCTCGTGCAGAATCGCGAAACCCGCCACGAGTCGGCCAACGTCAACGAACTCATCAACGAGGTCATTGGTTTCACGCAAAGCGACGCTCGGCTACATGAAGTTCGAATCGTTCGTGACCTCGACCCCTCGCTGCCGATCGCCATGCTCGATCGCATCCAGATCCAGCAGATCGTGCTCAATTTGCTGCGCAACTCGATCGAGGCGCTCGTCGAACGCCCGGTGACTGAGCGAGAAATCCTCGTTACGACCTCACACGATGGCAACGAGACGTTGCGCATCGAAGTCAGCGACAGTGGCCCTGGAGTGCCTGCAGGGCTCATCGATCGCATCTTCGACCCGTTTTGCACCACCAAAGCCACGGGGACTGGCCTCGGCCTTGCCATCAGCCGATCGATCGCAGAGGCGCATCGTGGCAGACTCCTGTATCGCCGGCGAGCCGCTGGCGGTGCCTGTTTCGTTCTCGAAATACCATGTCCAGTAGGGAGACCCGCGTGAATCGACAAGCTGTCGTGTTCGTTGTCGATGATGACGATGCCGTACGCAATTCATTGCGTCTGCTGCTTAAATCCGCAGGGTTGCCCACCACCGCTTTCGCGTCGGCGCAAGACTTCCTCGCCAGTTGGAAGGACGATCAGCCCGGATGCCTCGTGCTTGATGTACGCATGCCCGGGATGAGTGGTTTGGAGCTGCAAGAGGAACTTAATCGCCGCGGTGCAATCATTCCTGTCATCTTCATCAGCGGCCACGCCGATGTCCCGATGGCTGTCGAAGCCATCCAGCACGGCGCGTTCGATTTCCTGCAAAAGCCGTTCGGCGATCAAGATCTGATCGATCGCATCCAGCGCGCGCTGGCTGCTGATGCGGATAATCGTCGCCTGCTTGAACAACGCGACGAGCTGCGCCGCCGGTACGCCTCCTTGACGCCACGCGAGCAGGAAGTGCTCGTGCTCGTGACCGACGGACGGGCCAACAAGGTCATGGCCGGCGATCTCGGCGTGAGTCAACGCACCATCGAGATACACCGTGCGCGGGTCATGGAAAAAATGGGCGCTCGCTCGGTGGCGCAACTGGTGCGCATGATTCTCGATCTGGGTATCTGATCTCTTAGAGCGCAGGCTCAGGCGGCGGCAGCCGCGATAAATGATCGGCCAGCGCGGCCCGATCAGCTGGCGTCAGTTTCTTGAAAAACAAGGCGTGACTCTGCGACAACGTCGGCGCGCCAGGCATGCCGTTGCTCTCTTCCCGCAACTTGCGTTCGATGTACGGCGCGTGCTGCCCGGCGAGCGCAGGAATACCCCGCACGACGACGGCACCCGCGGCGGCACCGTGACAACCGGCACAGCCCTCGGACCAGCGACGCGCCCCGAGCACCAGTTGTGATCCATCGCCCCGCTTCGCAGGCGTGCTACGCCGCAAACCCGCTACATGCCGAGCGACGAGATCGATCTGCCGCTCGTCGGTTAGGTGTTCGGCATCAGCAAAGTGCTCCATGCGCAAATCCTTACGCTGGCCGCTGCGAAATTGCAGCAGCTGTTGCGCGATCACCTTGGCGGGCTGACCGCCGATCGCGGGCACCGTGCCATCGGCAACGCCGCCCCCATCTGTGCCATGGCACGCCGCGCAGTTGGCAAAGAGCGCCCTGACCTCGGCGACGGGCGCTTGCCCCGCCCTCGCTACGACACACAGGCTCGCAAAGAGGATCACGAGGGAAAAGCTGCGACGCAAAGTCTTCTTCATGCGTCATAGGGTACGTCGTTCGCCGTAACAGATTGAAGGCTATCGGACTGCGTAATGTACCTATTCAACCCGCCTGCCTGCGCTTGCACCATGCGCAGGATTTTTAAGGCGGGGTTTACGAACAATGAGTCCGAACGAAGGGCTAGTCTCCTACAACGACAAGATCTCCCAAAACGACAAGATCACCTACAACGACAAGGTCGTGAGGCAGTTTGCCTTGATGACCGTGGTCTGGGGCATTGTCGGCATGCTCGTAGGCGTGATCATCGCCGCGCAACTGCTGTTCCCCGCGCTCAACTTCGATCTTCCCTGGCTGACCTTCAGCCGTCAGGCTGTTCTCCGACGGACTTGCCGCCTTCACCTTCTGGGGCTGGCAAGCAGTAATCCTGCTCGCAGCGGTATCGCTGCCGCTCGGCTGGACCACGGGGAAGGAATACGCAGAACTCGAATGGCCGATCGACCTGCTCATCGCCGTAGTCTGGGTGTCCTACGGCATCGTCTTCATCGGCACGCTGGCCAAACGCAGGGTCGAACACATCTACGTCGCCAACTGGTTCTTCGCCGCTTTCATCATCACGGTGGCTGTACTGCATATCGTCAACAGCGCGCAGATTCCGGTCACCATGACCAAGAGCTACTCGGCGTATGCCGGTGTGGTCGATGCGATGGTGCAGTGGTGGTATGGCCACAACGCCGTCGGCTTTTTCTTGACGGCGGCCTTTCTCGGCATGATGTACTACTTCGTGCCAAAGCAGGCAGGACGCCCGATCTACTCATACCGTCTGTCGATCGTGCATTTCTGGTCGCTCATCTCGATCTACATGTGGGCGGGCCCGCACCACCTGCACTACACGACGCTGCCGGATTGGGCGCAGTCGCTCGGCATGCTGTTTTCCCTGATGCTGCTCGCGCCCTCCTGGGGCGGCATGATCAACGGCATCATGACCCTATCGGGCGCATGGCACAAACTGCGTACCGATCCGATTCTGAAGTTTTTGATCGTCTCGCTGTCGTTCTACGGCATGTCGACTTTTGAAGGACCGATGATGTCCATCAAAACGGTCAACGCACTTTCCCACTATACGGACTGGACGATCGGCCACGTGCACTCGGGCGCACTCGGCTGGGTCGCCATGGTGTCGGTCGGCTCGCTCTACATGCTCATCCCGCGCCTCTACGGGCAGACGCAGATGTGGAGCACGCGCCTCATCGACGTGCACTTCTGGACGACGACCATCGGCATCGTGCTCTACACCGTGTCCATGTGGATCGCCGGAGTGATGCAGGGACTCATGTGGCGCGCCACCAACGCCGACGGCACGCTGACCTACACCTTTGTCGAGGCTCTGAAGGCCACTTATCCGTACTACGCGATTCGTCTCGTGGGCGGAACGATGGTGTTCGGCGGCATGTTGCTGATGGCCTACAACGTGGTGAAGACCGTCAATCAGGGCAAACCCACTGCGGTCACACCTCCAGCTCTGCAACCGGCGCACGCCTGACCGGAGAACCCGTATATGAAACACGAAATCATTGAAAAAAACGTGGGCCTGCTCGGCGTGCTCGTGGCCATCGTCATCAGTGTCGGCGGCCTTGTGGAGATCATCCCGCTCACCGTCAGCAGCGAAACCACGCAGCCTGCGCCTGGGGTCAAGCCGTACACGGCCCTGCAGCTCGAGGGTCGCGACATCTACCTGCGTGAGGGGTGCTATACCTGCCACTCGCAGATGATTCGCCCACTAAGAGGCGAGACCGAGCGCTACGGACACTATTCGCTGCCCGGCGAATCGGTCTATGACCATCCATTCCAGTTTGGCTCGAAGCGAACCGGACCGGACCTTGCGCGAGTGGGCGGCAAGTACAGCGACGAATGGCAGCGCCTGCACCTGATCAACCCTCGCGACCTCGTTCCAGAGTCGAACATGCCCGGTTTCCCCTGGCTGACGGCGCGCAACGTGGACTCAAGCCTGACACCAAAGAAAATGCAGGCGCTGCGCACCGTCGGCGTGCCCTACAACGACGCGGAGATCGCCGCGGCAAGCGCGGCCGTCGAAGGCAAGACCGAGATGGATGCCTTGATCGCCTACCTGCAGGGCCTCGGCACTGCATCACAGACGTGGAAGTGAGCCGATGAGCGAAGAAACCTTGGGCGTACTGCGCGGTGTCGCCACGCTACTTGCCATGATCGCGTTCGTAGGGGTTTGCGTATGGGCCTACAGTCGTCAGCGTCGAAACCGCTTTGACGCTGCGGCTCAACTGCCTCTTGAGGAGGACCAGCCATGATGAGTTCGGCCATGAGCTTGTTCGTCGCAGCAGCGGCGATCCTTAACACCGTTGCCGCCGTCGCGTTGCTCGTGTGGATGCGCAAACGGCGCGGCGAGGCTCCGCAGACGGGAACGACCACAGGGCACACTTGGGATGGCGATCTGCGCGAATATAATAATCCCCTGCCCCGTTGGTGGCTGTGGCTGTTCGTGCTGTCGGTCGTGTTTGCCATCATCTATGCAGTGCTGTATCCGGCCCTAGGCAATGCGCGCGGATCGCTCGGCTGGTCGCAAGTCGCACAATGGGAACAACTTCAAGCCGAACAGGAGAAGACTGCGCAGCGCGTCTTGGCGGTCTATGCCGATCGAAGCAGTCAGGAACTCGCCCGCGACCCGGGCGCACTCGCCATCGGCCGCAACCTGTTCGCCAATAATTGCGCCGCCTGTCACGGCTCTGACGGTCGCGGCGGCAGCGGCTTTCCCAATCTCACCGATCAGGACTGGCTCTGGGGCGGCTCACCCGAAACGATCGAGGCGTCGATCGCCGGCGGGCGCATGGGCGTGATGGCGCCGTGGCTTGAGGTGCTCGGCGAGTCAGGCGTGGACGATGCCACCGCGTACGTGATGAGCCTATCGGGCCGTCAGGCACCGAAGGGCAACGCCACAGCGGGTGCGGTGCACTTCAACAGTTACTGCATCGCTTGTCATGGCGCCGATGCCAAGGGAAATCCCGCCGTGGGTGCGCCCAACCTCACCGACAACATCTGGCTGCACGGCGGGTCGGCGAGCGCCATCCGGGCAACGATCGCCGCAGGGCGCCAGAACAATATGCCGGCACAGGCCGACCGACTCGGTGAGTTGCGCGTGAAGTTGCTTGCCGCCTATGTGCAAAACCTTGGCGAATCCTCTGCCGTTTTGACCGCGGGCGGCGCACGCTGATGCCTGACGCACTGAGTGGCAGACGAGCGCTAACCGTTCTCTGGTGCGCCTTTCTGGCTGCGAGCGTCGCCACGATGCTGTTCTTTGCATTCGTCGACCCCTCGCCAGTGGTGGCGCTGCTCCAACCCACCGCCGTCATACCTGACCCGACCACCCTGTACAGCCTCGGCTTCCTGTTCTTTTTTGCGGTGTGCGCACTGGCCGCAGGCTTGACGGCCTGGCTGCTGACGCCATGACCGACAGCGCGCCGCTCGAGGAGTCCTACTACGCCGCGCATCAGAAGGTGTACCCGCGCGAGATGAGCGGCACATTCTCTCGCTTACGCATCACGGCCGCTTGGGTCCTGCTTGGACTCTTCTACGGCCTGCCGTGGCTGCGTTGGGAGGGTCGACAGGCCATCCTCTTCGACTTGCCCGCACGTCAGTTCCATTTGTTTGGCCTCACCCTCTGGCCGCAGGACTTCGTGTTCCTCGCCTGGCTGCTTGTGATCGCTGCCCTCAGCCTGTTCTTTTTCACCGCCGTCGCGGGAAGACTGTGGTGCGGTTACGCCTGTCCGCAAACCGTATGGACTGAAGTCTTCCTGTGGATGGAGCGGCTCACCGAAGGCGATCGCTCGCGGCGGATGAAACTTGATGCGGCGCCCTGGTCAGCCGCCAAACTCGGCCGCAAGGCACTGAAACAAACCCTGTGGGTCAGCTTTGCCCTGTGGACAGGCTTCACTTTCGTCGGCTTCTTCACGCCGATTACCGAACTCGCCGCTCGGTTGCTCGCCCACTCCGTCTCCGGCTGGGAAACGTTTTGGGTACTGTTTTACGGCTTTGCCACCTACGGCAACGCCGGATTCCTTCGCGAGCAGGTCTGCAAGTACATGTGTCCTTATGCGCGCTTCCAGAGCGCAATGTTCGATCGGGACACGTTGATCATCAGCTACGACGCCGCTCGCGGCGAGCCTCGCGGCAGTCGACGCAAAGGCGTCGACCCCACGACGCGCGGCCTAGGCTCGTGCACCGACTGCACCTTGTGTGTGCAAGTCTGCCCAACCGGCATCGATATCAGAAACGGCCTGCAATACGAATGCATTGCCTGTGCCGCCTGCATCGACGCCTGCGACTCTGTAATGGACCACATGGGTTACCCGCGCGGACTCATTCGCTACGACACGCAGCATCGCCTGGAGAATCGAGACACACGAATCCTGAGACCTCGCGTACTGGTGTACGGCGCACTGCTGGCTGCGCTGATCGTCGGCTTCGTCGTTGCGCTTGCACTGCGCCAACCGGTCGGTCTCGATGTACTGCACGATCGAAACACCCTCTACCGGAATCTGTCGAGCGGCGAGATCGAGAACGTCTATTTGCTCAAGATCATGAACAAGGACTCGCGTCCGCACGAGTTCCGGGTGACGCTCAACTCGGAAGGTAACGACGACGAAGGCAGCCTTCGCCACCAGCTCGACCCACGGGAACCCAAGTTCCTGGTGCCCGCGGGCGAAGTGTTCAATGCCGCGGTGCGCGTACGGCGCGACGCTTGGAACGATGCCACAGATCCGATCGAGACCGACGAGCCAGAGGCTGAGTCGGGTGTGGGCGCTGCCGAAATCCACTTCGTGATTTCTGCCACCGATCAGCCGGGGCTGACGGCGCGAGCCGAATCACGTTTCTTTGCACCCAGAGACTGATCCACCACGGGCATGAACTCATGAACGCTACGACTTCGACTTTACGCAATCCCGCACTCTGGCTCGTCGTCGGGATCCCTGCTGCAACCGTTCTCGCCAGCATCCTCACGGTGTCGCTGGCGTTCACGGGGGCCGAGCCGGAACTGCCCGGCCATTTTGCCCGCGAAGGGGTCCCGCTTGTGCGTGATCAGCAACGCGCGGAACGTGCCCAGCAGTTGGGTATCCGCATGGACCTGCGCGTCTTGCCCTCCGGGCGCATTGATGCGCAACCCGCGGTAAACGTCACCGCGTTGCAAGACATCACCTCGCTGACACTGCGCATGACACACATCACCCGCCCTGAGCTTGATCGCGAGTTGCGACTGTCACGGGACAAGGACGGGCGGTTCAGCGCGCAGGGGCCGTCCTTGCTTGCCGGGGAGTGGCTGCTGCAACTCGACGGCAGCGATTGGCGGATACGCGGGCGCGCCGCGCTGCCGACGGGCGGTGTGAGGCTCGGCGAGTGAGCGTGACGCCACTCGACGGCCATTGGGCAAGTGAATCGCTGGGCGAGGGTCACGTCGTCTTCAACGCGGAGGGTATCCATTGCGGTAACTGCGCCCGATCGATTCGCAAGGCGGTAGGCGACCTTGACGGGGTACGACGCGTCGAGGTGAACGTCGTCAACAATCGCGTCTCCGTGGACTGGGACACCTCGAAACTTTCGCTGGGGCGAATCCTGGGGCAAGTCTCTGCGCTCGGGTTCAAGCCCGTACCCTTGGTGGGCGAAGCGGCCGCCCGGGCACAGCAGACGGAGCGCCGTCTGGCGCTCAAGCGCATCGGCCTCGCTGCGCTTGGCTCGATGCAATTGATGATGTACACGGTTGCCTTGTACGCGGGTGCGCTGCAAGGCATCGACGATCGCATCGCTGAGTACCTTCGCTGGACCTGCTTTGTCATTACAACACCGGTGCTCTTTTATTCCGGCGCACCCATTTTGCGCGGCGCGCTCGCCGACCTGCGTCGCCGTGTGCTTGGAATGGATGTAACAGTCTCCCTTGCACTGTTGCTGGCGTACTTTGCGAGCAGTTGGAACACCCTGCGCGATGCCGGCGAGGTCTACTTCGATTCCGTAGCCATGTTTATCTTGCTGCTGCTCATCGGTCGCTTCGTCGAAATGCGTGGCCGACATCAAGCCGCGCAGGTAAGCGACGCTCTGGCAAAGGCGTTGCCCGCGACAGCCCAAAGAATCCGTCGGGAAGATGGGGTTGCCGAACGGGTTCCGCTCGCAGCGCTGCAGCTTGGCGACTTGCTGCGGGTCAACACCGGACAGGTGATCCCGGTGGATGGCATTTTGGAAAGTGACGGCGCCTTGATTGATGAGTCCCTTCTAAGCGGCGAGTCGCTGCCGCAACGGCACGTTAAGGCCGATGCCATAGCGGGTGGTGCCGTCAATGCCGGGAGCGCCCTGACCTTGCGGGTTAGCCGACTGCCCGGCGAATCCACCCTGCACGAACTTGTCCGCTTGCTGGAGCGCGCGCAAAGCGAGAGGCCGCGCCTTGGCGTCGCTGCCGAGCGCATGGCCTCGTGGTTCGTGGTGCGCATCCTGCTCGTCACCGTGGTGGTTGGGGCGATCTGGCAGCTGATCGATCCGGCGCGTGCGTTCCCCGCGATGCTTGCGGTGTTGGTGGCCACCTGCCCCTGCGCGCTCTCGCTTGCGACTCCGGCTGCGATCGCCGCAGCGAGTTCGCGTCTCGCGAGACTCGGCGTGCTGGTGATGCGCGCCGACGCCGTCGAGGGTCTCGCGACCGTTGACACGGTCATGCTCGACAAAACCGGAACCCTCACCGTCGGATCACCGCGAATCACGCGCATTGACACTTCAGATGGATGGAATGCGACCGAAGCGCTGTGCACCGCCGCCGCGCTTGAGGCTGGGTCGCAGCATCCGCTTGCCCTCGCCTTTCGTGAACATCAGCACGCAGCATGGCGATGCGACGATGCACGCGAGATCGCAGGTCAGGGCATAGAGGGTACCGTCAACGGACAACGCTGGCGCATCGGCCAGCCCGGCATCACGCTCACCGGCGATTGCGGCCGGAGTGCCTCATTCACAGTTGACGATCCGTTGCGGGAAGATGCCCGCGCAGCCACCGCTGCGCTGACGGCACTCGGCTTGCGACTCGTGTTGCTAAGCGGCGATCGGCACGAAGCCGTGCAGGGCGTCGCTGACACACTCGGCATCTCCACTGCTCATGCGGGCCTGCGACCGGCCGACAAGCTGCAGCACCTGCGCGACGCACAGGCCGCCGGGCATCGCGTGCTGATGCTGGGAGACGGTATCAATGACGGACCGGTTCTGGCGGCAGCGAATGTCTCGATGGCTATGGGCCGCGGATCGTCGATCGCGCATGCGGCCGGGGACTTGCTGCTGCTGCGCGAATCGCTGCAGTCGCTCCCTGAAGCAGTTTGTGTAGCCCGGCGAACGCTGCAGATCGTGCAGCAGAACCTGCGCTGGGCGCTGATCTACAACCTAGCTGCAGTCCCCGTCGCGGCCCTTGGCTTCATGCCGCCCTGGGTGGCTGCCATAGGCATGTCCGCCTCGTCGCTGCTCGTGGTGATGAACGCGCGCCGCGCCGGCTACGAACCCGCTGGAGGATCCTGCCGATGATGGCCAGTATGATGCTGCTCATTCCCCTGTCGCTGCTGATGCTTGGGGCCGCCGTCTGGGCATTTTTTTGGGCGGTCGATCGAGGTCAGTTCGACGATCTTGAGCAACCCTCGCGTCTCGCGCTCGAGGAAGATCCGACGCCTAGCGGGGACGCCACGAAAGACCCACGCCCACACTCGTGAAGCGGGCAAAGGCATAGACTTCGTCGTTGTCTGCGCCGCCGTCAAGGTAGCGCAGCGTGCCGTAAACGTGCCAATTGTTCGACACGCGACGCGATAGCCGCAGTCCCGCATCGATCGCATATCCGGGGCCGCCCGCGAGCGCATCGACATCACCCTCGAAGCGCCAGTCGGCACTTAAGGGCCGTTCGAGGGCCACGTGCAGCAGGGGTACGAAACCGGTGTTGTCCTTGCGCGCCGTCACGCTGCCCTGTCGCAGCTGGATGGATGCATCACGGATCTTCGCGGTGAATCCGATCTTGACCTGCAAATCGTCGCGATCTATCCAGCGACGCCGCCATGTCGCACGCCACGAGTTGAACTCGTATCGCGCATCCACTGCACCAACCGCGAAACGA